>JARRLQ010000060.1:0-23156 GCA_037386905.1 Woeseiaceae bacterium | reverse complement strand
TTCGAAACGCCTGACGACATTCACCTGACGCATCGGCGCATTGCGATTCTCGTCGTCTTTTTCTTCGGTCTCGCGTTTTTCGTATGGGGTGCGTCCAATAAACACTGGTTTATCACCGAATTGAACACGATTTTCTTCGGCATCGGTCTCATCGCCGCGATGATCGCTGGAATTGGCCCGGCGGAGATCAGCCGTACATTCCTTGAAGGCTGTTCCAAGATGGTGGCGCCGGCGTTGATCGTCGGTTTCGCGCGTGCCATCGCCGTTGTCCTCGAGGATGGCCAGATCATCGATTCGATTGTCATGTCGATCGCCGGTGCACTCGAAGGATTCCCGGCCGACGTGGCGGCCGTCGGCATGCTCATCGTGCAGTCGTTGACGAATTTCTTCATCCCGTCCGGCACGGGCCAGGCATTCGTGACGATGCCGATCATGTCGCCGCTGGCGACCCTGACCGGCGTGCCGCAGCAGACGGCGGTACTGGCCTTCCAGTTCGGTGACGGTTTCACGAACATGATCGTACCAACCAGTGCGCTGGTCATGGGCGCCCTGGCGCTGGGCAAGGTGCCTTACACGGCATGGTTCCGCTTCGTGGGTCCGTTGATGTTGAAAATCCTCATGCTCGCCGCGATATTCATCGTGTTGTCCGTCCACTTCGGGGAGGCAGTCGGCCTCGTTTCGTAAACCATGCTGCTCGAGGGTGTACGCGTTGTTGACCTGACCACGGTAGTCATGGGGCCGCTCGCGACTCGCATGCTGGCCGACATGGGCGCCGACGTGATCTGGGTGGAGTCCCCGGAAGGGGACGTGCTGCGCGACTACGAGCCCATGCGCCACCCGAAAATGGGCGCGTTCAGCATGAGCGTCAGCCGCAACAAGCGCAGCGTCGTGCTCGACCTGAAATCCGATGCAGGCCGCGAAGCGATGCGCGACCTGATCGCCACGGCCGATGTGTTCGTTACCAACCTGCGCCGCAAGGCTATCGATCGCCTCGGGCTCGACGAGGACCACGTCAGGGCGATCCGCGAGGACATCATCTATTGCATGGCGAACGGTTTCGGCAGCGACGGGCCGAACGCGGACAAGACAGCGTACGACGACGTCATCCAGGCCGCGTCGGGCCTGGCCTCGACATTCGCGTGGAATGACGGCGAGCCCCGGCTCGTCCCGAGCATCATGGCGGATAAAGTTGCAGCCGTACACGTTGCCTATGCCATTGCCGCGGCGCTGTTTGATCGTGCGCGCTCAGGCAAGGGCGCCACGCTCGAGGTGCCGATGGCCGAAACAATGGCTGCATTCAATCTCGTCGAGCATCTCGGTGGCCAGACATTCCGGCCGCAACATGGTGACTTCAGCTACAGCCGTATTTGCACGTCGCACCGCCGGCCGCGCAGGACAAAAGACGGCTGGATCGTCGTGCTGCCATATAGCACCGATAACTGGCATCGCTTCTTCGAGTTTGCGGGTCAACCGGAATTCAAACATGACGCGCGTTTCGCAACCGGTGGCGAACGCATCAAGCACTCGGACGAGTTATACGGCTTGCTCGACGACATCGTCAGGCAGAAGACAACGGCTGAATGGCTCGCGTTTTGCGCGCAGCATTCCATTCCGGCATCCGAGGTCGTGGACCTCGAAAAGATCGGCGAGCACCCGCACTTCGCGGCCGTCGGCCTGCTGCAGGAAGATGAGCATCCGACCGAGGGGCCGTACCGCTACGCACGCGATCCGATCAAGGTCGACGGCGAGATCAGCCCGTTGCGGTATCACGCACCGCAGCTGGGCGCAGACACGGAAGCAGTCCTGCGCGAGCTCGGCTGGGACGACGAGCGGATCGCCGAGCTGACTGGGAATCATGCCTGATTCAATTGACTGTGCGGTTATCGGCGGCGGCGTAATCGGTCTTGCCGTGGCTCGCGAAATGGCGGCTGCAGGGTTCGAAACCGTGGTTCTCGAGCAGGAAAATCGCATCGGCACGTCGACCAGTTCGCGCAACAGCGAAGTCATCCATGCCGGCATCTACTACGAGCCGGGTTCACTGAAGGCGAAAACCTGCGTGTCCGGAAAAGGGCTGTTGTACGACTATTGCCGCGAGCGCGGCATAGGGCATTCGCAATGCGGCAAACTCATCGTTGCCACCGACGACGAACCTCGAACTGCTGGATCGCTCGCACGCGCTCGAACTGGAGCCCGATCTCGATTGCATCGCCGCAATCCTGTCTCCGTCGACAGGCATCGTTGACTCGCATGAACTCATGCTCAGTCTGCAAGGCGACCTCGAGAACGCCGGCGGGGCAGTCGCTGTAGAGTCGCCGGTTACCGGCGGCGCAGTGACCTCGGACGGTATCGTTCTGCAGGTTGGCGGCGACGCCGAATTCGAGTTGCTTGCCACGCGCGTGATCAATTGCGCCGGGCTCAATGCTGGCAGAGTTGCGCGCTCAATTGACGGAATTCCTCCCGGCTCCGTGCCGAAACTGTACATGGCGAAGGGGAGCTATTTCTCATACGACCATCGAGCGCCGTTCCGCCATCTCGTCTACCCGGTTCCGCGTACGCATGCGCTCGGTGTGCACCTGACGCTGGACCTCGGCGGACGCGCTCGCTTCGGCCCGGACATGGAGTGGGTGGAAACCGTTAATTATGACGTCGATCCGGCACGGGCCGACGCGTTCTATGGCGAGATCCGCAACTACTGGCCGGGGCTGCCGGATGACTCCCTGTCGCCGGCGTATTCCGGTATTCGCCCCAAGTTGCAGGGGCCAAACGACAGTCCAAAAGACTTTGGCATCCAGGGCCCGGATGAGCATGGCGTGCCCGGCCTGGTCAATCTGTACGGGATGGAATCGCCCGGTCTTACGGCGTGTATGGCGATTGCGAAGGTCGTCGCGGCTAAAGCCGCTCGCACATGAAGTAGCTGTTACTGCCGCCTGTACCAGTCGACGCCATCCTGATCGGTCTCGCAGTCGATCTCTCCCTCGTCGATCAGGTAGTTGAGATGCGCGACGGCTTCGCCTGCCGCCATGATCAGGTTGCTGTCGGAGATCTTGCTCTTGAACAGCGCGGGGAACGTATCGAGCGCACGCTTTGGCTCTTTGCACAACTCGAGCAGCGCATCGAGGCCATCGAGATGTTCCTGCACCAGTTCGTCAAGTCGCTCGTGAGCACCGCGAAACGGCTTGCCGTGTGCGGGAAATACCAGCACATCCTCGGGCAGCCGCTCCTTCAGTGCGCGCAATGAATCGATCCAGTCCCTGAGCGGGTTTGCCTTCGGCTCGGTGGGGTAGACACTGACATTCGACGAAATTGTCGGCAGCAACTGGTCACCCGAGACAAACAGGTTGCGCGTCTCGTCGTAAAAACAGGCATGCTCGGGCGAGTGGCCTCGACCGACCAGGACTTCCCAGGTGTTGCCAGCGAATTCGAGCTTGTCGCCCCGCTTTAGCCGCTTGTAGGACTCCGGCAACTCGGCCACGTATTTGCCGAACATGCCGAACATCTTCTGGTAGTTGTGGAGCGCATCGGGCGGGAAGCCGGCCGCGTGGTAAAAGCTGACGCCTTCGTCGGGCGCAGCACGGCCCGTATCGGCGACGAGCACACGGCACAACAGGTATTCGTCGCGCGTCATCCACAGGTCGATGCCGTATTCGTCCGTCAGCCAGCCGGCACAGCCGACATGATCGGGATGCAGGTGTGTGACCACGACATGGTTGACAGGCTTGTCCTTCATGACGCTGGCGATCGCCTGTCGCCAGACATCCTTGCTCATATCGGTGTATATGCCGGTATCGACGACGGCCCAGCCGTCTTCGGCTTCGAGCAGCCACAGGTTGATGTGTCCAAGCGAGAACGGCAACGGCATGCGCAGCCACCACATGCCGTCAGCCACCTGCATCGTCTCGCCGGCATCGGGCCGGGAATCGAACTCGTAGTGGATCGCCATGCGCGCATGATCGCACGGAAACGGGGCCGGTGCGTTACACTAAGACGCTATGCAAATGAACGTCCAGACAGATCCGTTCCTCAAGGTGCTCGACGATTATGCTCCCGTCGACAAGCATGGGCTCGTCGGTGGCTGCAGCCGCCTCGACATCGCGGTCGACGCAGATCGTCTGCGGGCGGAGTTCGACTCGATTCCTGACGATGCATGGGGCAGCCGGGCAGGGCGCGTCAACCTGCACCAAAAGGCCGATGCGATTTTCCTGCGCGGCTATGCGCGCGCTGAAGGTTTCAAACCCGTGGAGGACCGGGAGATTCTCTCGACGCTGCCGTACATGCGGGAGCTGATCCACGAGACGATCGGTTCCAAGCCACTGCGCTGCCTGCTTGCGAAGTTGAGCCCGGGCGACTGGATCCGCCAGCACGTCGACTATGGGCCATATTTTCACAAGTCCTGGCGCATCCACGTGCCGGTAGTGACGAACGACAAGGTCGACATGTATTGCAACGACCACCTCTATCACATGGAGGTAGGCGAAGTGTGGTCGATCAATAATCTCGCACGACATTCGGTCAGGAATGGCGATCCAGCGAGTTATCGCACACATATTATCTGCGATTTCCTGCCCGAGCCCGACATTACGGAGAAGATTGCCCGGGCCGACAAGTCACTGGGGACATTCCTGCCCGACGGTATTCCGCCCAACCCCACTCAATGATCGTCACCGATCAGTTCGTTTTCCTGCACCTGCACAAGTCGGGCGGCACATTTATTCTCAAGTTCCTGCAGGAGCACGAACTTTCGGCAAGGATGATCGGTTATCACCTGCCTTATGCCGAGCTGCCGGCCGGCTATCGTGAACGGCCAGTTCTGGGCAGTGTGCGCAACCCATGGTCCTACTATGTATCGTGGTACACGTTTCAGTCGGGTATGGACAACCCCAATCCGCTGTTCCGGGTTGTCAGCGACAATTGCAGGCTGGATTTCAACGCTACGATCACAAATCTCGTGACGCTGGCGGATTCACAGGAACGACTGGACAGTCTCGGGCAGGTTCTTCCGCGGCAGTTTCAACCGCGTGGACTCAACCTGACGCGAAATTGCATCAAGCCATTGTACGGCAGCGGCACTGGCTTCTATACGTTCCTGTTCAATCGCATGTTTGACGGTTGCAAGGATCCGCATATCGTCAGGATGGAGAGTATGCGCGAAGAATTCGTCAAGGTGCTGCCTGCCCTGGGCCGCAACCTGACGACATCAGAGGCGGCGTTCTTCTCGACCGAGCCCGCTACCAACACGACCGAACACGCACACTTCACCGAGTATTACAGCGACAGGCTACGCGATCTTGTTGCCGAAAAGGATGCGGCGACTATAGAGCGATTTGGCTACGCGTTTGGCTGATACGCTCGCGTACGTCCGCGACCGCCTCGTCCTTGACGGGGCCATAACCACGGATGTCCATGAAGGCTGAAACCGCATTGCGAATGTGGATCGCGTTCGTGTCGCCAAGGGCCGGCAGAAACTCGTCGATGAGTGTCTCGAAATCGCCGATCAGCTCTTTCTCGATGCGCCGGTCGTGCGAGTAGCCGAAAACATCAAACGGTGTGCCTCGCAACCCTCGTAATCCCGCGAGTATCCTCAGCAGGATCGCCGTGCCGGCGCCAAATTCCTTCTTGCGTGGTCGTCCACGAGCGTCCTTCTTGCGGCTCAACAGCGGTGGCGCCATGTGGAAGCGAATCTTCGCGTTGTTGCCATAAGTCGCGCGAACGTCGTCGAGGAAACCGGTTTGCGTGTGCAGACGGGCGACCTCGTACTCATCCTTGTAAGCGAGTAGCTTGAAGTAGCTCTTTGCAACGGCCTCGACGAGCGCATCGTCGGCCGCATCGTGGTCGCGAACGCGCTGCACGAGAGCGAGGTAGCGATCGGCCAGCGCCTGGTCCTGGTAGTCGACGAGGAACTCGGCGCGGCGATTTGTGATTTCGTCGAGACTCTCGGGGTCAGAGCCCATTGGGCTCTGACCCCATTTCGGAAGCGCGTCCGCGTTTGCCGTCGCGACACGGCCCCAGTCAAACGCCTGCTTGTTCTTCTCGATTTCGACGCCGTTGAGTTCAATCGCACGCTTGAGCGCGTTCTCGGACACGGGCACGAGGCCTTTTTGCCATGCGGCGCCAAGCATCATGACGTTGGCATAGATGGAATTGCCGAGCAGTGTCTCGGCCAACGAGTTCGCATCGATCGTCGAGAGGTTGTCTTCACCGATGACACGCCCGATGGCGGCTACCCGTTCCGCAGCCTGCATGTTTGCATCGCGGTGTTTGACAAAGTCGGCCGTCGTCATCTCGGCGGTATTGACCAGTGCCTTCGTATGGCCTGCGTCGTAGGCAACAGAGGCCCGCGGCGAAGAACTGACAACGAGGTCACAGCCGATCAGCGCGTCGGCGCGCGCCTGTTCGATGCGCACCTGGTTGATGTCGGCAGGTTCGTTACCGATTCTTATATAGCTGATGACCGTGCCGAACTTCTGCGCAAATCCCATAAAGTCGAGTACGCTGGCGCCCTTGCTTTCGAGATGTGCAGCCATCGTGATGAGCTGGCCGACAGTGACGACACCGGTTCCGCCAACACCTGTGACAAGCAGGTCGTAGCAGGTGTCGATCATCGGCTCGGCGGGCTCCGGGACTGACTTCATGGCTGCTTGCAGGTCGCCGCTGCTGTCTGCGACCCTGGGTTTTGTCGGCGCTTCGCCTTCGACAGTGACAAAGCTCGGGCAAAATCCGTTGACGCAGGAATAGTCCTTGTTGCAGTTGTTCTGGTCGATTTGCCGCTTGCGGCCGAACGGTGTCTCTTTCGGAATGACGGACAGGCAATTCGATTCCGTCGAACAATCGCCACAGCCCTCGCAAACCAGTTCATTAATAACGACAAACTTCTTCGCCTCCGGCATCTTGCCGCGCTTGCGTCGCCGTCGCTTTTCGGTTGCGCAGGTCTGTGCATAGACAAGGATCGTCACGCCCGGAATATCGCGCAGCTCGCGCTGCACGGCATCGAGGTCGCGTCGGTGGTGAATGGTCGTTCCTGTCGGCAAGTCCGACTGCCGAAACTGCTCGGGATCATCAGATACGAGTGCGATGCGTTCGATACCCTCGGCCCGCACCGAATGTGCAACTGCGGGAACCGATATGGGCCCGTCGACGGGCTGGCCGCCGGTCATGGCTACAGCATCGTTGAACAGGATCTTGAACGTGATGTTCGTGCCGGCGGCGACAGCCTGGCGGATCGCAAGTGATCCCGAATGATAGAACGTGCCGTCACCGAGGTTCTGGAAGATGTGCCGGTTGCCATTGAACTTCGAGCGTGTGATCCAGTTTACGCCTTCGCCACCCATTTGCAGCAGCCCGTCGGTATCGCGGTCCATCCAGCTCGCCATGAAGTGACAGCCGATGCCGGCCAGCGCCTTCGAGCCCTCCGGCACGCGGGTCGACGTATTGTGCGGGCACCCCGAGCAGAAGTAGGGCATGCGGTTCGCCCCTTCGAACTTGATGATGTTCGAACCGCCGCGCAGCAACTTTTCTGCGCGAGCTGTCATGTTCAGACCCATGAATTCGGCGTCGAGTCGGCGCGCGACTATCTGCGCCAGCTGGATCGGCGTCAGTTCCCCGATCCACGGCACGAGGCGCTTGCCCTTGCCATCTTCCTTGCCGACCATTCTCCTCGGCTTCTTGCCGGGGTGGTCGTAGAAGTACTCCTTGAGCTGACTCTCGATGATGCCGCGTTTTTCCTCGACAACCAGCACCTCGTGCTTGCCCTGCACGAAGTCGAGCGCGCCGCGCGACTCGAGTGGCCACACCATGCCGACCTTGTAGACGTCCAGCCCGATGCGCTTCGCCTGTTCCCGGTCGATGCCAAGCATGCGCAGCGCTTCCATCAGGTCGAGGTGCGCTTTGCCCGTCGTGACGATGCCATAACGTGCGTTGGGGATGTCGAAGATCTTGCGGTCGATCGGGTTGGCGGCCGCGAATGCCAGCGTTGCTGCTTTCTTCGCTTCGAGACGCTCCTCGATTTGCGGACCCGGCAGGTCGGGCCAGCGGTAGTGCAGCCCGCCGGGCGGCATTTCGAAGCCGGGTGTGACGAACTGCGGATAAGCCGGCAGTTCGACCGACATCGCGGACTCAACGGTTTCCGATATGGCTTTGAAGCCGACCCACATGCCCGAGTAGCGCGACAGAGCGATGCCATACAGGCCGAAGTCGAGAAACTCTCCCACGTTGGACGGGTTCAGCCACGGCATCATGAACGTCAGGAACGCGACATCGGACTGGTGCGGCATCGATGACGAGACGCAGCCATGGTCGTCACCCGCAACGACGAGCACACCGCCCGTTGGCGAGCTGCCGTAGGCATTGCCGTGTTTGAGCGCATCGCCGGCCCGGTCCACACCGGGTCCCTTGCCGTACCAGAGGCTGAACACGCCATCGACAGTCTTGTCCGGGTCGGTCTCGACCTGTTGTGAGCCGAGCACCGCGGTCGCCGCCAAATCTTCGTTGACGGCAGGCAGGAATTCGATGTCGTTTTCTTCGAGAAACTGCTTTGCGCGCCACAGCTCCTGGTCCACGGCGCCGAGTGGAGAACCCCTGTAGCCGGAAACGAAACCGGCGGTGTTCAATCCTGCCGCCCGGTCCAGCGTGCGTTGCATCAACGGGATGCGCACAAGCGCCTGGGTACCGGTCAGGAACACACGGCCCGACTCACGCCGGTAACGGTCGATGAGTTCGTAGTTATCGAGGGGGTAGTGGGGGATCGATTGCGCGGGAGTAGCCATAGGCGATATTTGATCCCATTTTTGGCGAAAAAGGGCACCAGATTTCCCGCTGGAGGTAAATAAAACGGGAGACAAAACCAATAATAGGTCCTCAAGTGGTATGATATTTCGAAACAACCACAAATGGTGGAACCGATGCTCGAAATCAAGGATCGCCGCATTCTCGCGGAGCTGCAGCGCGACAGCCGCCTGACGAACCAGGAGCTTGCGGAAAAGGTCGGCATGTCGACCTCGGCAACATGGCGGCGCGTGAAAAGCCTCGAGGACGCCGGCGTCATCGAGCGCTATACGGCAATCGTCAACCCGAAGAAGTCCGGCTTCGGCCTGGCATCGATGGTGCACGTCTCGCTGGCTCGCCATGAACAGACGCATGTCGACCATTTCGTCCGGGAGGTTCTGCAACATCCCGAGGTGCTCGAGTGTTTCGCCACCAGCGGCGAGGCCGATTTTCACTTGCGGGTGGTGGTCGAAGATATCGAGGCCTACAATAAATTTCTCGACGAGTTCATATTCAAACTGCCCGGTGTTTCCCAGGTCCGTTCGAATATTGTCCTGAAAGAAATTAAGGCTGATACTGCGCTACCTTTTCGATGAGCAAACCCTCTCGATATTCCTGGGCCTGGTTGACGGCTGAACTCAGTCGCCGGGGAGTCTACCCGGTAATTGCGGCATACGCGGTTGTCGCTTTTATCTTATTGCAGCTCGGAGAGATTACGTTTGCACCACTCGGCCTGCCGAACTGGGTGATGGTTGCGCTTATCGTCGTCGTCATTGTCGGCTTCCCGGTCGTCATCGTGTTGGCATGGATACTTGATATTACGCCCACCGGCATCCGCCGCACCCGTGTGTCAGCAGACGATAGTGATCAGTCGTCTATAGCCGTGCTGCCTTTCGACGACATGAGTCCGGATCAGGACCAGGCCTATTTTTGCGAGGGCGTTGCAGAAGAGATTCTAAACGCGCTCACCAAGATACCGCAGCTCAATGTTGCGGCGAGGTCATCATCATTCCAGTATCGGGCGGGTACTGCCGACGCCAGGCACATCGGCAGGGAGCTCGGTGTTCGGACGATACTCGAAGGCAGCGTCAGGAAATCAGCCGATCGGCTCCGTATAACTGCACAGCTTGTGAAAGCTTCCGATGGTTATCATCTCTGGTCGCGAACATTCGATGCCAGGACCGAAGATGTGTTCGCCATCCAGGATGAAATAGCCACGAATATTGCCAACGAACTCCTGGAGACGATACACAAGCCCAAGCCAGTCAGGGTAAGTACGACATCGACCACAGACGTGAGTGCCTACGAGTACTACCTGCGAGGGCGCCACTACTTCAAGAGGTTTCGCAAGACAGATATTGAGGCCGCCATTCAAATGTTTCGCGAGGCCATCAGCATCGACGAGGATTTCGCGCTGGCCTGGGCCGGACTGGCGGACTGTCACTCTTTCCTCGAAATGTATGTCAATCCCCAGGCCGAGTATCGGGAAAAAGCCAGCGAGGCCAGCAAGCGCGCCCTCGAGTTGGCACCGGACCTTGCCGAAGCGCATGCATCTCGTGGTCTCGCCAATCTCGTCTGCGAGGATTTCGCAGATGCGGAGATTGAATTTCGTAAGTCAATAGAGCTCAATCCAAACCTGTTCGAGGCCTACTATTACTATGCCCGCACCCAGTTTCACAGCGGCGATATGGAAGGCGCAGCCGAGTTGTTCAAGAAGGCCGCTGCCGTGGACCCGGAGGACTATCAGTCGCGTTGTTTGCGAGTACAGATTCTGCGCGGCCAAGGGCGTGTGGAAGATGCAATACGGGAAGCGCCGCAGGCGATAGAGGTAGTCGAGAAGCACCTCAAGTGGAATCCGGATGATGCCCGCGCCTATTATCTCGGAGCAGGATCGCTCATATTGCTCGGTGACGAGGAACGGGCAGAGCGCTGGTTGCATCGGGCCATAGAAATCGCGCCGGACGATTCAGTGGTCCTATATAATGTCGCCTGCAACCTCGCAACGCTGGGAGAAACGGAGAAGTCGCTCGAATACCTTGAACTCGCCGTCGCACACGGTGCTGTGAGTTCGGCGTGGATGCGCAACGACGAAGACCTGGCCAGCCTGCGAGACGATCCACGGTTTCCGCAGCTCCTGCAGGTCGTTGTTGAGCAGGAAGAGGCCGCACGATCGGACGATTCGTAAGTACCAGTTTCATTAGTTTCTGTCAGGCAAAATCAATATGAATAAAGTGACAGGCACTCCATGTGCCGCACGGGTTTGGCGTGTATTCATCGGGGCGACGCTGGCATGTCTTGTTTGGCAGGCGGGCATCGCACAGGAAGGCGACGCCAGACGGCCGCTGGACGAAATTCTCGTCACGGCGCAAAAGCGCACGCAGCTGCTGCAGGAGATTCCTGCGGCGATCACCGCCATCGAGCGCGAAACGTTCACGGTGCGCGGCATCACGACTCTTGCCGACGTTCAGAATCTCGTGCCGTCGGTGCGCCTGCAAACTTACAACATCAACGGCGTCTATGTGCCACGTGAAGTCACGTCGGCATCACTCTTAGACGTCGAGCGCATGGAGTTCCTGCCGGGACCCCAGGGCACATTGTATGGCCGCGGCGCGATCGGCGGTGTCGTCAACACGATTACGCGCCGCCCGGGCGACGAGTTTGAGACCAATGCGGCTGTCGAGGGGGGCAACTACTCGCACCAGCGCGCAACGCTGTCGCAGTCGATTCCGTTCAGCGACAACACCAGCATGCGAGCGTCGCTGAGCTACTTCGAACGCGATGGTTACCTGAAAAGCGGTGCCGACGCCGCGGATGATCTCGCGGGTTTCCTGGCGCTGGAATCGTCGCCGAGCGATTCGTTCAACATTCACCTGTGGGCGCATCTCGAAAGCCGTGAGGGCTATTCCGCGAACCTGCTGAGCAAGGGCAACCTGACGAATCCGAAGAGCCAGGCGTTTCCCAACAAGGATCCCTGGGATGATCGGCTTGAAGGCCCGCTCGCCGTGTACGCGACGCTGGGCCCCATAACGGCCCAGTACCGGGAGTGGGACACGACGCTGATCGGCGCGGAACTGAACTGGGACATCAACGACAATTTGTCGTTGACTTACATCCCGTCCTGGCTCGACTTCGACTGGCGGCAGGAATACTGGCTGACGCACAAGGACGGCGACTTCAACGAGACGATCGACCAGCAGACGCACGAACTACGGCTGGATTACGACAATGGCGGCAACGTGTCGTGGCTTGCCGGTCTCTATGCGTACAACATCGAAACCACGGGTCAGTTGTTCATCCAGTTCGGGCCGGACGAGTTATTCCCGGGGTCGCCGGCTGGCCTGTGGCTCGATGCGAGCGACGTGCGCGATCACGAGCTCAAGGGCACTGCGCTTTTCGGCGAAATGCGCTACTCGCTGTCGGACTCGATGCGGCTTATTGCCGGTGGGCGTATTTCAGACGACAAGCGCCGCGGCTCGGGATTCCAGCCCGACATCGTCGTTGCACCTGCTATCAAGGAAGATCCTGTCGCATTGTTCACTGGGGTCGCACCGCCGAGCTGGTCTAACAGCGAAAGCTGGGACCATGTCGACTGGAAGCTCGGACTCGAATTCGATGCCGGGGAGGAAACGCTCGTCTACCTGACGTCGCAAACCGGCTTCCAGCCCGGCACGTTCGATGTGTTTCCCGATGCCGTGACTGAGGAATCCGAACTGCTGTCGTTCACGGTCGGTGCACGCAGCCGCCTGGGTGGCGGGCGCCTCGTATTCAACAACGAGGCTTTCTATTACATTTACGACAGCCTGCTCGTGCAGGCCTTTAATGCGGCAACGGGCACAAACTTCCTGACGAGTGCCGACACAATCATCTACGGTCTGCAGTCCGACATCGCCTACGCGCCGGCGGGTCTCGAAAACACGCAGTTCTCTTTTTCGCTGGGTTACCTGCACGCGCGATACGATGACTTCCTTGAAGACTCGCTCGATGTCTTCAACGACAACCAGATGCAGAATGCGCCGGAGTGGACGGCGACACTCGGCATCGTGCATGACTGGCAGCTGCCGCGCGGTGCGTTTATTCGTGCCGACCTGAGCTCCCGTTACGAGAGCGGCTTCTGGGGCAATTTCTCGCAGTCGGCGGGCATGTACCAGGCCAGCTATACCAAGACCGACCTGGCGCTGACCTGGCATTGTGGCCAGGGCAAGTGGTCTGCCGGTCTGTGGCTGAAGAACCTGGAGAACAGTGATGTCCAGTCTGCGGCCGCGACGGGCAACCCTCTCAGCGATCCGGGCCCGGGCGCGCCGTTCCTCGAGGCGCCACGCACTTACGGCGTGCGGGTGACCCTCAACCTGTAGGAGCCCGTCCGTGCGGGCGACCTGACAACCCCTAGTCCACACCCTGCAAGGTGAGGAACATCGCCTTATCGAGCACGACAAAGAAGTCCTGGTACGTCGCCGCATCAGTGACAGCCTTCTCGCCAATGCGCGCATTGGCTCGCACCGATACCCGCTCTTCACCCCGTTGCACGACCGTAACAGTCATGCGCATCGTGTATTGGTGGTAGCGGGTCGCCGAGATCGTGCCAAGTTCGCTGTCGGCCTGGTCGATCGTGAAGCCCAGGTCCTGGAGTGTTGCGATCACTGAACGCATGGTCAGCGCCTTGTCGAGAGTGTCGTACTGGCGCGTCTGGATCTGGCGTGACTCGAGCTGGGACTTGCTGCCTGATACATCGACTGGTGTCGTCGTGGCGCAACCGGCCATCGAGATCAAGGCAAGAATGACCGCAATTCTGAGCATCATGATTCACTAACCTCGAGGAAAAGCGCCTGGCGCAGGTTGTCGAAAACTTCCTGGTAAACCTCCGGTGCCTCGATGCGTTCGAGCACCAGGATCCGGTCCATCGTGTCGAGAATTGCGCGTTGCATCGTTACCCTGACCGAAAACTCTCCGCTGCGCTCGAGGCTTGGCAGCACCACCATGGTCAGGACGATGTGCTGTTCGTCTCTTGCCTGCGACGAGTAGTTGCAGCTCCCGGGCTGGCCGCCGGCAGCGCACAGCAGATCGAGGAAGATGAGTTTGGCATTGTCCCCGGAGTCGTCGGCATCGCTCACCTTGGACGCGCTAATGACGCCGAGAGACTTCTCGATGCGGTCGACATTGAACTCCATGTCCTGCAATACGGCGATCGTCGCCGTGAGAATAGCGATTTCCGACGGCGCCTCCATCTTGCGTGTCTGGATGGAGCGAACCTCGAGCGTGCTTTCCTCGAGCCGCAGGGCTGATTCGGGGACCTGGTTCGTCGCGCAGCCGCCAAGGGCAAGGGTTCCGAGCAATGGTGCGAACGCCTTCTGGGCCAGCCGGTGCATCAGAACTGCGAGCTGTGATACGAGAAGTCACGCACGGCCGAGTTCTCGTCAAACTTGATGATGACGGTCAGTGTGCGCTGTGTTCTCGACGTCGAGCCGGCGCTTTGTGATCCAACTCCGGCGCCGCCGCCCGCGCTGCCAAAGATCAGGCCAACCACCGTGCCGCTGCTTCGCGAATACGAGACGTCCGACGAGATCTTGTCGTAGATCCAGGTCTCGTTGCGATCGTCGTCGGTAGTCACGATATTCGGAGACCCGAGCACCTCGGCGACCTCGGCCGCGGACATACCCATGCGAATCTCGCGCTGCACGGTGCCGACGGTTACGCGATTGACCTCTTCGGCGGCACGAACGTCAGCCGCGTGTTTCTGGGCGCTGCAGCCGGACACAAGCAACCCGGTGGCCGCGATAATGCTTACGATTTTGGCACTGTTCACTGGATGGTCCTCCCGTTTCGATCCGCCAGGAATCCTGTTGATCGAGTATAGACATTTCGCGCCGTGGGACCTGAGCCTTACATGATGATTTCCTGACGAAGCCCTCGGATGAGGTTTTCAAGCGGAGTATTCAGTCCGTCGTGCAATCTGCGAATCCGCACTCGTTTGTAGCGCTGACGCAACATATGGTCATTATGTCACTAAAATGTGACCTGATCGTCATATTCGGGCCACGCTAATCGTCTACTGTGTGCGTGCTATGGGCATATTTTCTGGAGATACAGAGATGAAATTTTCACAATTCGCGAAGCGTTGTGGCGTCGCGACAGCTGCGGCTCTGCTGCTCGCACCGGCGGCGTACGCCGATTCCGGTTTCTTTATTGGTGGTGCGTACGGCGATGCCGATCTCGACGTCAGTGGCGAAAGCTTTGACCAGGACAGCGCGCCTTACAAGATCATGGCCGGATACATTTTTGATATGCCGGTCGTGGATGTTGCCATCGAAGCGGCATACAACGACTTCGGGTCGCAGGAAGCCGTGCTGGGCGACGTCGATGCAGATGGCCTCAGCGCATTCGTTGTAGGCGGCGTCGACTTCGGCATTTTCGGCATGTTCGCCAAGGCAGGCATGGTGTCCTGGGACGCCAAGCTTTCCGGCATAGTCAACGACTCGGAAGACGGCACGGACCCGGCCTACGGTGTCGGCATGCGGCTGACGTTCAGTTCAATCGAAACGCGCCTCGAGTACGAGCGCTTCGATTTTGACGATGCCAATCTCGACATGATTTCGCTCGGTCTGATCTGGCGCTTCTAGGCCATCACGGTAGCAACACGGTAGAACTTGTCGTCAGGCGCGCCTCGATATCGAGGTGCGCCTGTGCGGCATCTTTCAGCGCATAGGTTTGCCCGATGCGCACCTCCACGCCGCCGTCCAGCGCGGCAAACAGTTCCTCGCTCGCAGCCAACAGATCCGCCCGCGTCGCAATGAAGTGGAACAGGATCGGGCGTGTTACAAACAACGACCCCCGTGCTGCGAGTTCCAGCGGTGAAAACGGCTCGACCGGGCCCGACGCGTTGCCAAACGAAACCAGGGTACCGTGCGCACGCAGCGAATCCAGCGATGCGGTGAACGTATCCTTGCCGACAGAGTCGTAGACCGCCGCAACGCCGCGGCCACCGGTTATCTCTTTCACACGTGTCGCGATGTCCTCGTCGGCCATGATGATGTGCGCGCACCCCTGTGACCTGGCGAGCTCTGCCTTCTGCTCCGTGCTGACGACACCGATCACGGTCGCACCCAGCTTTGCGGCCCATTGGCTCGCGATCGAACCGACGCCGCCTGCCGCGGCGAACAGCAGGATTTCATCGCCGGGCTGAACGACATAGCTGCGCCGCAACAGGTACCAGGCCGTCAGGCCCTTGAGGAAAACCGCTGCAGCCACTTGATCGGACAGGCTGTCGGGAATCTGCACAAGGCGTGACGCGTCGAAATTGCGGTGTTCACAATACGCACCTACCGGCATGCCGGTGTAGACGACGCGGTCCCCGACAGAGACGTCGGTTACGCCATCGCCGACCGCCTCGATAATACCTGCCGCCTCGCTACCGATGCTGGTTGGAAGCTCGAGCGGGTAAAGGCCGATGCGGTGGTAGGTGTCGATCAGGTTCAGGCCGATCGCCGTATGGCGAATACGGGCCTCACCCTCGCCGGGTTCGGGCAGCTCGACTTCCTCCCATTTCAGGACATCGGCGCCGCCATATTCGTGTATGCGTATCGCGTGAGTCTTCATGTGCGATAGGATAGCCGACTTGCAACGACTGACCCGAACATTCTTTCAGGTTGCCTGCCTGATCGCCTGCATCCCTGCGCATGCCGAAGAGATCGAAGAGATCCTCGTGACCGCGGTGCGTCATGCTGTGGTCGAGGACCAGGTATCGCTGAGCCTGTCCGAAGTCGATGAAGATGAGATCGAGCGGCACGTCCTGCTAACGGACGCGTTGGCCAGCGCCAGCGGTGTCCATCTGCAGCAAACGACGCCGGGGCAGGGCGCGGCCATCATTCGCGGACAACGCGGCTCGGCCGTACTGCATCTTGTCGACGGCATGCGACTGAACAACGCGATCTTCCGCAGTGCACCGACGCAGTACTTCGCACTCGTGCCAGCAACAGCGGTCGAGCGGGTCGAAGTCCTTCGCGGCACGCCGGCGTCACTCTATGGCTCGGATGCGATCGGCGGCGTTGTCCAGGTTATCACGAAGATTCCCAGCTTCGAGTCGACGGACGTGAGCACTCGAGGCGAGGTGTACGCGGCAGCAGATACGGCTGAGAACGGCCGTATTTTCGGTGGCACAGTCGACGCCGGCACCAACAGGTTGGCAACGTCGCTGAGCATGGAATACGCCGACATCGGCGACCGGCGCATTGGCGGTGGCGATCGCATCAAACCGAGCGGCTATGCATCCAGGGCAGCGCGTTTCGTTGTGTCGGCAACGCCGGACGACAGCCACGCCTGGTCCTTAGATGCGCAGCACTACGAGCAGCCGAAGACCCCGCGCGCAGACGAACTGGTTGCAGGCTTCGGCCAGACTGAGCCGTCGTCGTCGGAATTCTGGTTCCGGCCGAATCGCCGCAGCTTCGTGCACGGCGACTACCAATCGACAGATGGAGCGCTCGGCCTCGACTGGAACGTCGATGTCGCGTGGCAGCGTATCGAAGATGACCGGCAAACACGGGACTACCAGGCGCCGGAAAGAACGTTCGAGAAAAATCGCAGCGACCTGTACGGACTGACGATCAGCGGCAGCAAACTGACCAATGAAATGTCATGGATTGCTGGTATCGACTTCTACCATGACGACGTTTTCAGCAGCCGATTCATCGAAGACATTGCGAGCGGCCAGCGAACGGAGGTGACGTCACGATTCCCGGATGGTTCGAGCATGCAGTTGCTGTCGTTGTATGGCAATAGCACGTGGTCACTGGGCAGGCACGCACTGACCGCGGGTTTGCGCCTGAGCGACGTGCGCACGCGCTTGCCGTCGTCGCAGGTACACAACACCGAGGTCAGCGGCGACATCGGCTGGGTTGCCGATATCGACGAAGCATGGCAGTTAACCGGCAATCTCGGCTACGGTTTCCGCGCACCCAATGTGTTCGATCTCGGCACGCTGGGAAACCGGCCGGGTAATCGATTCAATATCCCGAACACCGACCTGGATTCGGAACGCGTCGTGCACGGTGATGTCGGTATTCGCTATCGCGATTCAATCGCCGAGTTCGAGGTTGTTGCGTACGCGATGCGCTACGGGGACCGAATAACGTCGGTTGGCACAGGTGATACCACGCCTGACGGTCGCGACGTTACGCAAAGCGTCAATGCAGCAAGTTCGGCTTTGCATGGCGTGGAAGCCCGGGGCCGGATTGCGGTTGCGGATGGCTGGTTCATCCAGGCCAACCTGACCTACACTCGCGGCGACCAGAAAATAGCCGGCAGCAGCAGCGAACCGGCCGACCGAATTCCGCCGCTCAGCGGCTACGTCAACGTACGCTACGACACGCAAGGGCCCTGGACATTCGCGTTCTGGGTTTACATGAATGGTGCCCAGGAACGTCTAAGCGCCCGGGACGTGCGCGACTCACGCATCGACCCGAACGGCACCACTGGCTGGGCGAGTTTCGGAGCGCGCATGACGTGGCGGCCGACTGATGAGTGGCAACTGGGGCTCGAGCTGGATAACGCACTCGATGCCGGGTACCGGACGCATGGTTCCGGACTCGACGCGGCCGGCAGGAACCTCACGTTGCACGTTATACGCCGTTGGCACTGAGCCGCCGGGCGGAATTGTTGTATCGTGCAGCAGATACACGATCAGCAGCAGGTGATGACCTTGGAAAACTTCGATCTCGTCCGTACCAAAGATGGCGACGAACTGCGTGTCAACGTCAAGGGTTCCGCGCTCCTGCGCGTTCCCCTGTATAACAGGGGAACCGGGTTCACCATTGAGGAAAGGAAGGAACTCGAGCTCGAGGGTCTCTTGCCGGCTCAACACAATGACATCGAGACCCAGGCGGAGCGCATCCATCGCTCGGTCATGTTTCACGGCGACCCGGTTGGACAGCACATCGGGTTCATGCAACTGCAAAGCCGCAATGAGCACCTGTTCTACAAGGTCTTGAGCCTGCACCTCAAGGAGCTGATGCCGATTATCTACACGCCGACGGTCGGGAAGGCATCACAATATTACTCGCGCACATTCCGTCGCGCGCGCGGCGTGTTCATAACGCCTGAGCACCGCGGACGAATGGCAGATGTCTTGCGCACCGCGGCGCCATATAGCGGTGTCCAGCTCATGGTCGTAACCGACAACGAGGCGATTCTCGGTATCGGCGACCAGGGAGTGGGTGGCATGGCAATCAGCATCGGAAAGTTGGCGCTCTATTGCGTCGGTGCCGGTATTCACCCGGCAAAAACTTTACCTGTGAGCCTCGATGTCGGCACAGATAACCAGCAACTGCTCGACGATCCGCTGTACCTGGGGTGGCGCAAGCCCAGGCTGCGTGGCGACGCCTACCTTGAAATCCTCGACGAGTTTGTCGATGCCGCCAGGACGGTCTTTCCTGATGTATTGATCCAATGGGAAGACTTTCGAAAAGACAACGCACTGATGATTCTCGATCGCTACCGATGCGCTGTGCCTTCGTTCAATGATGACATCCAGGGCACCGGTGCAGTCGCAGCAGCATGCGTTAAAGCGGGCTGCCGCATCAGCGGCCAGGCATTCGGCGACAGTCGTATCGTGATTTACGGTGCCGGTGCAGCCGGTCTCGGCATTGCACGCCAATTGCGAAATCTCTTGCAGCAGGCCGGGCTCGACGCCGATGCACAGTTACAGGCGATTCTCGTGATGGACAGCCGTGGCATCGTCAGCCTGGGCCGCGAGCACCTCGATTCATACAAGCGCGAACTCGCCTGGAACGACGACCAGGTCACGGAACTCGGTCTCGACGATGCGGGTCGCCGCGATCTCGCGAAAGTGATCGCGGCATACGGGGCTAACGCACTAATTGGCACATCAGGGCAGGGCGGCGCGTTCGATGAGGACGTCGTTCGGGCAATGGCATCGGCAAGCGATCGACCGATTATCCTGCCGATGTCGAATCCCACGGATATCAGCGAGGCCGTGCCGCAAAAGGTGTCCGACTGGTCGGGTGGGCGTGCGCTCATCGCGACGGGCAGCCCATTCGATCCCGTCGACGTCGACGGTGGGCAGCGCCGGGTTGGGCAGGCGAACAACGTCTTCGTGTTCCCGGGTATCGGGCTCGGTTCGATCATCAGTGGCGCTTCCGAAATTACAGATGCGATGATTAGCGCCTCGGCGACGGCACTGGCCGACTCGTTGAGCGACGCGAATATCGATGAGGCCGGCCTGATGCCTGAGGTGAGCAGGCTCTGGGACGTGTGCGGTGACGTGGCGCTGGCGGTCGCGAAACAGGCGGTCGCCGACGGTGTGGCGGCCCAGGTCAGCGACGACGAACTTGCCGCCCGGCTCGAGGCCGAGCGCTGGGTGCCGCACTATCCGCGTATTGTCTACCGAGGCGGCTAGATAGGCATGATCCATGCCATGGCAAGGTCTTGATGGCGGCAAATTTCAATATCTGGCAATTCATCGGTGGCATCGGCCTGTTCCTGTTTGCCATGGCGCAGTTGGAACTGGCGCTCAAAAGCATTGCCGGGCGGCCACTGAAGCATTTTCTTCGCGATCACACTGACAAAGCATTGAAATCAGTCGCCGTCGGCACCGTCATGACGGCGTTGCTGCAAAGCAGCTCGCTCGTTGGATTAATGGTGCTCGCCTTCGTCGGTGCGAGCATCATGTCGCTCGAAAATGCGCTCGGCGTGATTTTCGGCGCCAATCTCGGCACCACACTGACGGGCTGGGTTGTCACAACCCTCGGTTTCAAACTCGATCTCGAGCGTGTCGCATTGCCGCTGGTCGGTATCGGTTCCCTGTTACTGGTTGGATTCAAGGGGCGGCTTGCCGAGCTTGGCCGCATTCTTGCCGCGCTCGGTTTCCTGCTCATGGGGCTGGCCTTCATGAAGGACAGTGTCGGCGCGATAAGCGAGGCCGTGGATGTCTCGGGTCTCGCCGACCTTGCCGTATGGCAATACTTGCTGTTCGGTGTGGTATTTGCCGCGATCGTGCAGTCGAGTTCGGCGACGATGATGCTTACGCTAACCGCGTTACACTCCGGGGTCATCGAATTGCCTGCGGCCGCGGCGGTCGCGATTGGCGCCGACCTCGGTACGACCAGCACGATATTGATTGGTGCCCTGCGGGGCGCGGCCGGCAAGAAGCGCGTGGCCCTGGCCCACGTTCTGTTTAATGTAACGACAGCAATCGTCGCAGTCCTGCTGCTGACGCCATTGCTGGCGCTAATCCGCATGATCGGCATCAGCGATCCATTACTGAGCCTCGTCACGTTCCACTCGCTGTTCAACTTCCTCGGTATCGTTATATTCCTGCCGTTCATCAAGCCATTTGCGCGGGCCCTGGAACGGCGCTTCACGGACACGGTCCGGCACGAGAGCATCTTCGTGTACGAAACCGCGCCGGGTGTGTCCGACGCGGCGCTCGCGGCAATCGGCGAGGAAACGGCACACATTATCGGTCGCGTCATCCACCAGAACATGCGGGTCTTCTCACCGGCACTACCGGTGCCACCCGGCAAGCTGCCGGTTGCAGCACCCGAGATTCGTGAACGTGGAGAGGATTCGTTCAACGAGCTGTATCGCAGGAACAAGCAGCTCGAGGGCGAGATTCTGAGTTTTGCGCTGAAGGTGCAGGCGGAGCCGCTGGAGCCCGCGCAGTCCGAACGTCTCAATCGATTGCTGTCGTCGGTGCGGCACGCTGTTCATTCGGCCAAGTCGCTGCGTGATATTCGCCACAACCTCGAAGAGCTCAGTGACTCGCCACGTGACGAAGTCTCCTCGTACCTCGACCACTTCAAGAGTGTGATGACCGAGTTCTACAGCGAAATATTTCGCCTGCGCACCGATGATGAGGCCAGGGCCGTGGTGCAGGACTTTGCGCACCTGTTGAACCGGGTTCAGCAGTGGCACGAGCAGATGCACCGGGAAATCTATGCGGATATCCACCGCGGCGTTCTCGGTGATAATGAGATCTCGACATTGCTCAATATCAATCGCGAGATGCTGAACTCGAATACGGCGCTCGTCACCGCTTTACAGGAATTCAGCCTGAAGGAGGGCGAGGCGGCCGCGCTGATCCAGCTGCCGGGCGTGACCTGATACCTTGAACCACGAGGTATATTGAGGTATATCTACTACTGCAAATGAGGCGGGTCCACTGCTTATGCCGGAGGACACAACGATGGCCAGAGCAATTGCAGTCCGTCGCAGCGACGACAACGACGAAATCAATCTCACTCCGATGCTCGATGTCGTCTTCATCATGCTGATCTTCTTTGTCGTGACCGCGACATTCATCAAGGAAACCGGGATCGATGTGAATCGGCCACAAGCCGACCGCATTGACCCTGTCTCCGACGCCAGCATCCTGGTTGCGATCAGTGAGAACAACGAAATCTGGATCGATGGCCGCACTGTCGACATCCGTGCGTTACGGGCTCACATCGAGCGGCTACATGCCGAGAACCCGAAAGGTGGTGTCGTGATCCAGGCGGACGGACAATCCAACAACGACACGTTTGTAAAGGTAATGAACGCGTCGCGTGAGGCCGGTGTTTACGACATTGCCATCGCGGCTGTGAAGCCGGGCAGCTAGAGTCGCAGCGCCCCGTCGATATCGAAACTGCGTCCGCTGACGTAGTCATTCTCGAGAATGAATTGCACGGTCTGCGCAATGTGATCCGGGTCGCCCATCTTGCGCAGCGGGATGTGCGACGCCAGTTTCTCGCGCGCCTCGGGTTTCATCGCCATGACCATCTCTGTCTCGATAAAACCCGGTGATATCGATGCTGCACGGATGCCATGGCGCGCAAATTCCTTCGCCCAGACGACGGCCATGGCCTTCACGCCGGCTTTTGTCGCCGAGTAGTTCAGCTGTCCCATGTTGCCGTGGCGCGATATCGACGAAATATTGATGATGCAACCCTGGCAGCCGAGTTCGATCATTTTGGCCGCTGCTTCGCGGCCGCAAAGGAATACACCGGTCAGGTTCACGTCAATGACGAGCTGCCACTGCTCGAGCGTCATTTTCGAAACGAGCTCGCCGTCCTTGTACTTGAGCGTGAGCGCATCGCGGGTGATACCCGCGTTGTTGACGAGACCGTGCAAGGCCCCGAATTCGTCGCCGATGTCAGCAAACAGCTTCTCGACGTCATGTTCGGAGGCGACGTTGACGTTGTACGTGGCCACCTTCGGCGCTCCGGCGTTCTCGCAAGCGGTTTTTGTCGCGGCGAGCGCCTCGTCGTCGAGATCGATCAGAGCAATGTTGCATCCCTGCGCACTCAGCCGCGTTGCCATGGCCGCGCCCAGGCCGCGTCCGCCACCGGTTATTGCGATTGATTTGTCTTTGAGTTCCATTTCGTCATTGTATCGCCCGCCGGGGCGGGCTC
>JARRLQ010000059.1:0-11912 GCA_037386905.1 Woeseiaceae bacterium | reverse complement strand
GACCTCATGGCGCTGATGATCGGCTCCGAAGGCATGCTCGGCGTCGTAACCGAAGTCACGGTCAAACTCCTGCCCGAACCGTCGCACTGCCAGGTGATCCTCGCGTCGTTCGACGAACTCGAAAACGCAGGCGATGCCGTGAGTGCCGTGATCGCGGAGGGGATTATCCCGGCCGGGTTCGAGATGATGGACAGTCACGCGATCCGGGCCGCGGAGGACTATGTCGGCGCAGGCTATGACACCGATGCCGCGGCCTTGCTCCTCTGCGAACTGGACGGCACCGAGGGAGAAGTCCGGCACTGCGTCGAGCAGGTTACGGCAGTGTTCCGGCGATACAGCGCCAGGTCTATTCGTGTGTCGCAGGATGAAGCGGAACGACTGCTGTTCTGGAAAGGACGGAAATCGGCATTTCCCGCCGTCGGGCGAATCTCGCCGGACTACTATTGCATGGACGGCACCATTCCCCGCCGGATGTTGTCGCGCGTTCTGAGCGAAATCAGCCGGCTGTCAGGCGAATACGGATTGCGGGTTGCGAACGTCTTTCACGCCGGCGACGGTAATTTGCACCCGCTGATTCTGTTCGACGAAAGCAAACCCGGCGAACTGCAGAAGGCGGAGGAATTCGGCGCCGAGATTCTAAGGATTTGTGTCAGCGCGGGTGGATGCATCACGGGAGAGCATGGCGTCGGCGTCGAAAAACTCGCGCAGATGCTGGACCAGTTCAACGACGCCGAACTGGCGCAGCTGAATGCGATCAAGGATGCGCTCGATCCCGATGCACTGCTCAATCCCGGAAAGGGCGTCCCGACGCTCAAACGCTGCCAGGAGTACCGGTCAACGTGACGGCAATCGCAGATCTGCTGGACCAGGTTCGGGATGCCGTTGCCGCACAACGGCCGCTGTGCATCAAGGGCGGCAACAGCAAGCAATACCTGGGACGCGAGCAGCAGGGCGATCCCGTCGATGTAAGCGGTCATTCCGGCGTCGTGGATTACCAGCCTTCGGAACTGGTAATAACGGTACGCGCAGGCACGACGATATCGGACCTGCAGCAGGTGCTCGCGCAGGAGAACCAGGTGCTGGCCGGCGAGCCGCCGGAGTTCGGCGGCAAGGCAACGGTGGGCGGCACGCTGGCATGCAATTTTTCGGGACCGTCGCGGCCATGGCATGGCTCGATTCGCGACCAGGTCCTCGGCGTGCGGATCATCAACGGCAAAGCCGAGCACCTGCGCTTCGGTGGCCAGGTCATGAAGAACGTGGCCGGGTATGACGTGTCGAGACTGCAGGCGGGCGCAATGGGCACGCTGGGAATCCTGACCGAGGTAACGCTCAAAGTCATACCGAAACCCGAGTCGACTGCTACCGTCCGGCGGACAATTGACGCGAACGATTCCTTGCGGGTTATGAACGAGATCTGCCGTACGCCCCTGCCGGTAACCGGTGCGTGCTGGTACGCGGGCAACCTGCGTATTCGCCTGTCGGCGCCCGCGTCCGTCATTGGTGCCGCCGCGGAGCAAATCGAGGGCAGTGTCCTGCCCGACGACGATGGCTTCTGGCCACGACTGCGCGAAATGGACCTGCCTTTCTTTGCTGATGCAACGGATCTCTGGTGCATCTCGCTTCGATCCACTCGTGAGCATTTCAAAGAGGATGCCGACTGGCTGATCGACTGGCGTGGCGCACGAAGGTGGTTGGCAGCCCGTGGCGATAGAGACGCACTGGATAAGCACGTGCGGGATGCCGGTGGTGAGGTGAGTCAAGTGCGTGGCGCGGAGAATGGGGTTGAGGTTTTCCCGGAACGCAGCGCCGTGTACCGGCAGACGCTGCTGCGGCTCAAGCAGGCACTCGACCCCGACGGTGTTTTCAACCCGGGTCGCCTGTACTCCTGGCTGTAGGGCGCAAGCATGTATCTGAAACTGCACAGCGACTACGAGGGCAACACGCTTGCGCACGAGGCCGCGGAGATCATAAAGAGCTGTGTGCATTGTGGTTTCTGCAACGCTACTTGCCCGACTTACCAGGAGTTCTTCGATGAGCGCGATGGCCCGCGCGGCCGGATCTACCTGGTCAAGCACATGCTGGAAAGCGGACGGGCGGGCGACGCAACGCGCATGCACCTCGACCGGTGCCTGACCTGCCGTGCCTGCGAGACGACGTGCCCGTCCGGTGTGCGCTACGGCAGGCTGGCCGACATCGGGCGCGAGATCGTCGAGGAGAAGGCACAGCGCCCGGTATCCGAGAAGCTCCAGCGACGTATCGCGCGGGAGATCTTTCCGTTCCCGAAACGCGTGAGACTGCTGCTCGGATTCGGCCGAATCGTGCGCTGGCTTCTACCGCCGCGGTTGAAGCGTCAGATCCCTCCCGTGCAGAAGTCTTCCACTCCGGCCGGCAAGCAATCGACAGTGCAGCGAAAAATGATCATCCTGGGCGGTTGCGTCCAGGCGGCAGCGACCCCGGGGACCAACGATGCGGCGAGGCGCGTGTTGAGACGGCTCGGTATCGACCTGGTCGAGGCGGCTTCAGCAGGGTGCTGTGGCGCCGTCAGCTATCACCTGGCCGCTCGTGCCGAGGGTCTCGAATTCATGAAACGCAACGTCGATGCCTGGTGGCCGCATATCGAGGCCGGGGCCGAAGCGATAGTATCCGCGGCGTCGGCGTGCGGCGTAATGATCAAGGATTATGGCGAACTCCTGCAGGACGACGCGGTCTATGCGCCCAGGGCACGGCGCGTCAGTGAACTGGCCAGGGACCTGTCCGAGGTGCTCGAAGCCGAAGACTTGAGCGTGTTTCGTGATTCGACCGGCAAGCAAGCCACTGCGGTGCACTGCCCATGCACACTGTCGCACGGCCAGAAGCGCGATGGCGCGCTGGAGCGTATCCTCGAACGGGTCGGCGTACCGCTGGTAGAGACCGCCGAAAAGCACCTGTGCTGCGGTTCTGCCGGCACGTATTCATTGTTGCAGCCGACAATCAGCGAGAAGCTCCTGACTCGTAAACTCGCGGCATTGTCCGTCGGAAACCCTGAACAAATAGTGACCGCGAACATCGGCTGCCAGCTGCACCTGGATTCGCGATCGGACGTACCGGTGAAGCACTGGATCGAGTTACTCGACACGAAATCAGGGGACAGTGACCCTAACTCTGCGGGTTAGGGTCACTGTCCCCTGATTTCGTGAGGCGTATCCCGCTTTGGGGTAATTTCCTTGTGTAATAGTGGTCAATAGCTGGCGAAAGCGACCAATCGTGCCTGGCACTTAAAGTCACTGTCCCCAAATAACCAAATGAGGTCATGACATGACGGCATTCGAACCTTTACGAAAAATGGCGCGTTGCTCGGCGCTTGCTGCCGCGGCGCTGGCGTTCGCCGGCTGTGACGCGGCCAACGAAGCGATCGACGCGATCGACGACGTCGGCAGCGATGCGGATGTCTTTTACTATGTCTCGCTCGGCACCTCCCTGTCGGTTGGCGTTCGGCCCAACAGCAGTGGCGTGCTGCTGACCTCAAGTGACGGTTACCCCGACCAGCTTTTCGATATGATCAGGCCGGATTTCGAAGCCGCAGGGCCGAACCGCGAGCTCCGCCTTGTCAAACTCGGCTGTCCGGGGGAGACGCTGGACGACCTTATAAATGGCGGCAGCTGCCCCTACCTTGCCGGGTCTCAGCTCGACGCTGCGGTCGATTTCCTCGGCGATAACGCCGAGAAGGTATTCCTTCTTACGATCGACATCGGCGCCAATGATTTTCGCAATGCAGACTGCATTACGGATGCGGTTGATCTCGATTGCGTCAGCGAGGTCTCGGGACAGATCGCCACGGACCTCGCATCGGTCCTGGCAACCCTGAGCGGCGCGGCTGATCCCTTCACGACAATCGTCGGCATGAATTACTACAATCCTTACCTTTCATCGTGGCTGGATGGCCCCGACGGCGAGGTGCTTGCCACCGGATCGGCGCAAGCGGCTGTGGTATTCAACGACTTGTTGACGTCGACGTACGGGACCGCGGGAATAACGATGGCTGACGTCTACGGCGCATTCGAGTCCGACGACTTCGTCACCATGGTGTCGTCGTCTAACGGTATGGTGCCGGTCAACGTGGCGAATATCTGCGAATTCACCTACATGTGTGACGCTCCACCGGTCGGGCCCGATATCCATGCGACTGTTGCTGGTTACAGCCTTATCGCGGATACGTTGATGGGTGCATTGCCGGCAGCCCCGTAAGACCTGCAAATGATTCTTATTTCCTAAAAGGCACGGTCGAGCCGCTTTCAGTTTTTATTTGCCGGTGTCACTGGCATGATATCGCCACGCGACTTCCATTTCGGAAGGGACGTTCCGCATTCATAGCTGCTGACTCCGAATGACATCGATGACTGATACCCTCCGGGACGCGGTGCCTGGCCTGCTGCTCAGTGCGACCATTGCACTTGCCGTGCGGTTCGTCAGCGACGAACTCGGTGGTCCCGCGATGTTGTATGCCCTCTTGTTCGGGATGGCATTCAACTTTCTCACGGAAGATGAGCGTTTTGCGCGCGGCATTCGATTTGCGAGCCGCCATATTCTCAGGTTCGGAGTCGCGTTACTCGGAATACGGATTACAACGGCCGAAGTCATGGAACTCGGCTGGCAGGCGCTCGCCCTGATTGTGGCAGCCGTGGTAGCAACAATTCTCGTCGGTATGTTGATCGGGCGTATTGGCGGCCTGAAGAGCGACCAGTCCATCCTCTCGGCCGGCGCGGTGGCCATCTGCGGTGCATCCGCTGCGCTTGCGATCGCGTCTGTGTTGCCGACGCACAAGGATCATGAACGCAATACGATCCTGACCGTCGCCGGTGTGACCGCGCTCAGTACCGTCGCCATGGTCGTGTATCCAGTGTTTGTTTCTTACCTTCAATACGATGACGTCACGGCTGGCGTTTTTCTCGGTACGACCATTCATGATGTCGCGCAGGTGGTCGGCGCGGGCTATATCATCTCCGACGAAACGGGCGAACTGTCCACCGTCGTTAAACTCATTCGCGTAGCCTGCCTCGTCCCTGTGGTTATCGTCATCTCCCTGGTGATGCATCGCCGGCGTTCCCCGGACGCGCCGGGGGGGCCGCTGTTGCCGTGGTTTCTCGTGGCGTTCGTCGTACTCGTAATCTTCAACAGTCTTGGATGGGTCCCGGCCCAGGCACATACTGTACTGACGCCGGTGTCGAGCTGGTGCTTGCTCACTGCCGTTGCGGCTCTCGGGGTCAAGACTTCGCTCAAGTCGCTGGCCGAAGTCGGCCCTGCGCCCGTTGGCGTAATGCTGGCACAGACCGTTTTTCTTGCGTTGTTCGTGGTTGGTGGCGTCGCGCTGATCGGGTAGTCAGCCGTGAGGTGAGACGCTCCATCGATTTTTCTGAAATGAGGACGTTTTAATGTCGAACCTGGTTCCGCCGCATGGCGCCGACTCGCTGAAACCACTTCTGCTTCCGGAAACCGAGAGAGCGGAAGAGGCGAAACGAGCCGAAAGATTGACCCAGGTGCCTCTGTCGAGCCGAGAGGTCTCCGACCTGTTCATGCTCGGCATGGGTGCCTACACACCGCTCGACGGCTTCATGGGCGAGGCGGACTGGCGCGGTTGCTGTGAGGACATGACGCTTTCAAGCGGCGTCTTCTGGCCGATCCCTATCACGGTGTCGTGCGCACAGGAACTCGGCGACGGTATCGGCATTGGCGAGGACGTGGCGCTGACGGACGGGGAAAGCGGCGAATTGCTGGGAATACTGACCGTCGAGGAGAAATACGGCATAGACCGGGAATTCGAGTGCTCGCATGTGTTCCGGACCACCGATACGGCGCACCCGGGCGTGGACAAGGTGATGCAACAGGGTCCCGTCAATCTCGGCGGGCCATTGCGCACGCTGTCCGAAGGGCATTTCCCGGAGACCTACGAAGGTTTCTACCATCGTCCGGCGGAGACGCGCGCGTTGTTCCAGGAACGCGGCTGGTCGAAAGTAGCGGCGTTCCAGACGCGCAACCCGATGCATCGCAGCCACGAGCACCTCGCGAAGATCGCGATCGAGATTTGCGACGGTGTCCTGATTCACCAGGTTCTCGGCGCCCTGAAGCCCGGCGATATCCCGGCAGAGGTGCGCGTCAACGCGATCGATGCACTCGTCAACAACTATTTTGTGCACGGCACCATACTGCAGGCCGGCTACCCGATCGAAATGCGCTATGCGGGCCCGCGCGAAGCGCTGCTGCACGCGGTCCTGCGGCAGAATTTCGGCTGCTCGCACCAGATCGTAGGGCGCGACCATGCCGGCGTCGGCGACTACTACGGACCCTTCGATGCGCACCACATCTTCGACACGCTCGAAGAGGGCAGCCTCAGGACCGAGCCACTGAAGATCGATATCACGTTCTACTGTTATACCTGCGGTGGCATGGCGACCGGGAAGACCTGTCCCCACGACGCCGATGAACGGCTGGCGATCTCGGGTACCCGGCTAAGGGAAATGTTCGCCAGTGGTGAGTCGATCCCGCCCGAGTTCAGCCGTACCGAGGTCGTCGACGTGCTGAGGGAATATTACGACGAGGTCGGCCGTCAGGCTTCTGATTGACACGGGCACCGGATACGTATTACAAATTAGAAAAACCGAATATTCTTATGTCGGCCGGGTCGATGGCTGATTGGCGAGGGCAGTCGGGGGGCAGCCGTGTCAATTGCCACAATTACGAATTGCGCCGGTTCATCACATCGTTGACTAAAGGAAGCAATTGTTAATCGTCCAGATCAGCGATACGCACATATTGCCGCCAACATCCGATCAGCCCGCAGCAAGTCTGCGGGCTGATTGTTTGCGGCGCTGCGTGGCCGACATTAACCGGCAGCGACCGGACGCCGTTATTTTTACAGGTGACACCGTTCAACACGGCTCGCCGGACGAGTATGCACTCCTGCGGGAGCTGCTGGCGCCGCTGGAGGGACCGCTCTACCTGGTGCCCGGCAATCGCGATAGCAAAGAGGCCCTGCAGGCGGCATTCAGCGACCATCCGCACCTCGCCGGCTGCGGCGACTTTCTGCACTACGCGGTCGAGGGGCACTCGGTACGCCTGGTGGCGATCGACTCAACGCTTGCGGGGGAACGGAAAGGAAGATTCTGCCCCCGGCGCCAGGCCTGGCTCGACGGCGTGTTATCCGAGCAGCCGGACCGGCCGACGCTGCTGTTTATTCACCATCCTCCATTCGATGTCGGCGATCACTACGTTGGTGGCTACCGCCGGCCCGAGGAGGCGGATGCGCTCGCCGATATCGTAGGTCGCCATCGGCAGGTCATCGGCTTGCTCTGTGGCCACGTGCATTGGCCGGTCGAGGTCCGCTGGGCCGGTACCGAGGCCCGCATTATGCCGAGCGTCGCCGTGGATGTTCGTAAGGGAATCGACGAGACCGAGGCCGGGGGAAGGCCGATTTACCTGCTTCACCGCCTTTTGGGCGAGTCCGGCATCGTCAGCGAAGCGAGGATGGTCGACGACCAGACAGGGGCAGACGGGGGACAGTGACTTTAAGTGCCAGGCGAGGTGGAAATAGCCTATTTCGCGTGGCACTTAAAGTCACTGTCCACTTTTTGATCTAAAGTAGGGCGACCATGGCTCGTGATACACGACATCGGATTCTCGTCGCCAGCCTCCTGCTGTTCAACGAACACGGAGTGCCGCGCACGACCATCAACGACATCGCGGACGAGATCGATATCAGCCCTGGCAACCTGCATTACCACTTCCGCAAGAAAGAGGACATCGTCGACGCGTTAACGGCCGAGTTCCAGGCTGATGCGCGCAAGGTATTGCATCCGCCGGAGAATGACGCCGTATCGCTCGACGACTTCTGGTGGTTCCTGCATCACCTGCTGGAACTGAAGGGGACCTATCGTTTCATGCTCACTGACACGGAGGTGCTGGCGGACGAGTATCCCAAAGTGGCGAGGGTCCTGCGGCATTTCGCGCGGGGGCTCAACGCCATGTTCGAGATCTATGTGATCGGCCTGGCGAGAAATGGCCTGCTCAATCTGGATATGGAGACTGTCAAAGGCGTCGCGAGGAATCTCGCGGTGATTGCGTTGATGTCCGAGCGTTTCGAAGAGTTAACGGGCTTGCGGCAGAACGCCGACGACGCCGCGATCAGCGTGGCGCGATCGCTGTTGAGCCTGCTGCGGCCATTCGCCACCCCGGAGGCGGCGATGCACCTGGAAGAACTGGCCACTCACTACGCGGAGTGAGTGGCCAGGTATTCGACCTCAGGCAGCGGCCTTCGGCTTAACCTCGGCCGCCGGCTTTGCGGCAGGAGCCTTCTTGGCTGGCGCTTTCTTGGCCGGAGCTTTCTTTGCTACCGGCTTCTTCGCCTTCGGCTCGATCGCTTTCAGGATCTTGTCGAGCTTCCTGTTGATCTTGCCGATGTCGTTCTTGCTCGGGACATTCATGCGGTCCATTGCGTCAGCAACGCGCTTGTCGAAAGCGCTCTGCAGCTTCGTGAGCTTCGAGCGATCGCGGACACGGTCGAGCAGGCCTTCGGCCCTGTTCTCGGCGTCGTCCCTCATCTCGCGGACTGAATCCTGAACCTCGTCGATGAGCTTCTCGGTCTTCTTGGAGGCTTCCTTGCGGAACTTCTCGCCGTCCTTTACCAGCGATTCGAACGTCTCGGTACCCATTTTCTGGGCATTTGCGAATGCGCCGAGGCCAGCCAGGAATACACTGTCCAGCTGCTCGGTGAACTCGTTAACTCTCTGTTTTGCTTTACTTTCTTTCTTCGCCATGATCTTCTCCTCGGCACGTTTATTTTGGAATTATGGGAACTGTAGCTCGCAAAATTAGGGGCTTCATACTAAATTGAGCGAATGATCTTCAAGGCAACAAGGCGCCTGCAGGCAGCCATGATCGAGGCCCAGAGCTACGAGGAGTGGCGGGCGGCAGCTATCGCACACGACAAAGCGTCCGGCGTGCACGAATGGGTGGAGTCGGACGAGTCGAAATACTTCGACTACGTGTCCATCCGGCGGCGGCTCAAAAAGCTGCGAAAGCTGCGAGCGGCAGGTGACCACGAGCGCCTGCTTTACGCACTGAACGAGGGCGTTCACGGCAACATCGACGGCATCGGCCGCCGCGCGTTATACGGCAAAGCGAAGTTCAGTACCAAGCGACTGATCGTGGAATATGTCGATGAAGTCGTCCAGGCGCTGGAACTCCTTGCGAGCGATGCGGCAAACGATATTCCATTCGATGAGCGCGTGGACTTTTTCCGCCGGGCCCAGCATTGCTTCGGCTGCTCTGCATTCGTGATGAGTGGTGCCGGTTCGCTCTTGTTCTTCCATATCGGTGCCGCAAAAGCGATGTGGCTCGAGGGGATTCTGCCTGATGTCCTCTCCGGCAGCAGCGGCGGGGCGATCGTGGGCAGTCTCATCGGCACATACAAGAACCAGGACCTGGGGCAACTGTTCGAGCCGGAGAACCTGGTGCCCGATGTCGAGCGCGAAACAGGGCTGTGGAATTTTTTCGACATGTTCCGGCCCGAGGTTGCATCCGTCGACGAAGTCAACGAGGCCATCGAGCGACTATTGCCGGACCTGACTTTCCAGGAAGCGTACGAGCGTAGCGGGAGACATATGAACGTCTCTATCGCCGCGGCGGAAAAGCACCAGACATCGCGCCTGCTAAACGCTATAACGACGCCGAACGTGTGTGTGCGCGAGGCGGTGATGGCATCGGCTGCTGTTCCGGGCTTCTACCCACCGGTGAAGCTCATGGCCCGGAGCGACAGCGGCGAAAAACAACCGTATCTGAAGTCGCGGCGCTGGGTCGACGGCTCGATCAGCGACGATCTGCCAGCCAAGCGCCTGAGCAGGATCTACGGCGTGAATCATTTCATCGTCAGCCAGGTCAATCCGCACGTGTTTCCGTTCATCACCGATACGCGCCGGGGCACCGATCCGCTCTCGATAATGAAAGCTGCGGGTAGCCGCACGGCGCGCGAGTGGCTGAATGCCGGCGCTGCGATGTTCGAGAAGCCGCTGTCATGGAACCCGACGCTTAACAGGATGGCCAACGCCGGCCTGAGTATCATCAACCAGGACTATATTGGCGACATCAATATCCTGCCCGACAGGCTCCTGTTCAACCCGCTGAAACTTCTCGCGCACCGCTCACTTGAAGAAGTCGTCGACCTGATCGCGATGGGAGAGCGTGCGACCTGGCCGAAGATCGAGATGATACGGGTCCAGACGAAGATTGGCCGAACACTCGACCGGATCGTCGGACAGCTCGATCATGGCGCGCCGAAATTGAGCGGATCGACGGTGCGGCGCGCCGGCTGACCGTGGCCCGGCTCAGGCGGCCGGCGATTCCTTCTCTGCCTTGGGTTTCCTGGGCGCGGCCTTCTTGCCGCCGGCCTTCTTCTTTGCCGGTTTCTTCTTGCTCACCTTCTTTTTCGGTTCGACCGCGGACTTCAGGCTTACCAGGGCCGCGTCGATGCACTCGATGAAGAACTCGATGTCCGGCATGAGTTCGCGCGTCGACGTCACGTTGAAGGTGATCTCACCGTTGTAACTCGGCGTCGCGATGAAAAGCCCCATGCCGTTGACCAGCGGCGCGAGCCCGTAGGCACCTACCTGCCGGGCGCCGTTCATGTACAGCGGCACCTGCGGTCCGGGAATGTTCGAGATAAACAGATTGCACGTGCGCGCCGCCATGCCGGCACGCAGCACGAGACGGCCCGCAAGAACCTGCGTCGCCGCCGGCACGTGCTGGCTGAGATCGGTCATCAGCCGCGCCGATACGCCGGCTTTCGCTTCCTTGCTCAGCTGGGTGGCTTCGTGGATGCAGCTCAGCCGGTCCACATCATTGCCGACATCGGTGCATATCGGTACGGTCATCGACGTGACGTTATTACCCGGCGAATCGGGGGCGGCCGCGCTGGACTTGCGTGCATTGATCGGTACCCACGCGATCAGCGACTCATCGGGCAATTCGCTGTGGTGTTTCAGGTAGCGACGCAGGGCACCGCCGCACACGGCCAGTACCACGTCGTTGATCGTGCTTCCCGGCACGGCCTTTCTGATGGCCTTGAAGTCGTCCAGCCGGTACGCCTTGGCGCCGAACATCTTGCGCGGCGATACGACACGATTGAATCGTGTATCCGGCACATCCTGCTTGTCCTTTTTCTGGGCCGTCAGCACCTTTTGCGCAACGTGATAGACGCTCGGCACCGAACGCATGACCGCATCCGTCAGGCCGATCGGCGAGCGAACCGTGTGCCAGGCAGCCCGGATGGCCATATCGACGACGCCCGGTTTCGGGCTGCGCCTCAGCCGCGCCATATTCAGGGGAACCGCCGGCGTTCCCTTGTTGTCGATGTCCGCCAGGGCGCCGAAGAAGTCCATAATGGCTTTGCCGTCGACGGCGGCGTGGTGAATCTTGGTAACGAGTGCGTAGCTTCCCTTCGGTAGCCAGTCGACGTTGTCGAGCCCTTCGATGACGTACATTTCCCAGAGCGGGCGATTCATGTCCAGCGGTCGCGAGTGATAACGCGCGACGTGGATGCAGAACTGGCGCCAGTCGCCCGGTTCGGGCAGCCGTCCGTGACGGATGTGGTATTCGAGGTCGAAATGCTCGTCGTCGACCCAGTACGGAAAATCGAGCTCCAGCGGTACGTGCACGAGCCGGCGCTTGAACAATGGACTCATGTGCAGGCGCCCTTCGACGTGCGCGAGAATATCCTTGAAGCGCACGACCTCGCCACCCGGCACCGTCGACTGGTCGAAGATCCCTACCGATGTGAGGTGGGTGAGGTTGTCCGGCGACTCCAGGTAGAGGAACTGGGCGTCCTGCGGGCTTAGCTGATCCATAAAGGCGGCTCCTTACTGGTCCAGTGTATTCAGATACATGCC
>JARRLQ010000058.1:0-19110 GCA_037386905.1 Woeseiaceae bacterium | reverse complement strand
CCGGTGCAACCACACGTAATCCGACCCGTCCGTTATGTCTGGTGTCAGGTCGAACAGGCGAGCGTCATCGTTCGGCGCCCCGAGCGGCAGGAATTCACTGTAAAGACCCAGTAGCTGGTAGTCCGCATGAAACGACCAGCCGCTCGTTTTCGCGGAAAAGTTCAGCCGCAGCTCGCCGGCGGCATCGGCCGACGAGGAGCCGAACAGGTCGTTGAACAGGCGGTCATCGGGGTACGCCTGGCCGACGAGCCTTGCCTTGGTGTGGCCGCCGAAGTCGTACGAAGGACTGTCCGCCTCTGCGCTTATGGCGATAAACAGGAAGAGTAGCAGCCAGCTACGCAGCATCTTGCAGGATGTCGTCAACGATGCGGCCGTCCAGCATGCGCACGAGTCGTTTCGCATAACTCATGACACGCTTGTCGTGCGTCGCGATGATGAACGTCGTGTTGTGGTGATCGTTGAGCTCGCGGAACAGCTCCATCAGGCCATCTGAAGTCTTCGAGTCGAGGTTAGCCGTTGGCTCGTCCGCCAGCACCAGTTCCGGCCGCGACACGATTGCGCGCGCGACTGCAACGCGCTGCTGCTGGCCGCCGGACATGTCCGCCGGCCGCCGGTCCCCAAGGCCGGCCAGGCCGACCTCCTCGAGAATATCGACCGCCTTCTGTTGCCTCTCGCCGGCCGGCACGCCCTGCACCTGCATCACGAATTCCACGTTCTCGCGTGCCGTGAGCACGGGAATCAGGTTGAACGCCTGGAACACGAAGCCGATGCGCCGCAGGCGCAGCTCCGCCAGCTCGCCCTTCGACAAGTTGTCGATGCGCTGCCCGGCGATGTAAACCTCGCCGCTGTCAGGCCGGTCGAGGCCACCGATGGCATTCAGCAGCGTCGTCTTGCCGCCGCCGGATGGCGCTGAAAGGCATACGAAGCCACCTTCGTCGATCTCGATGCTGACATGATCGAGGGCCTTGATGTCTTCCTCGCCCTGCCGGTAGGTTTTGCACAAGTCAACGCAACGTACTGCCGTCATAATCAGACCTTTGTAATAGCTTCTATCGGTTCATAGTTTGCGGCGCGCCAGGCCGGGGACAGGCTCGCCAGGAAACCGAGCACGAGCACGACGACATTCGCAAGAATAACGTCGCTCAGCAACAACTCGGGATACAGCACGCTCGACATGCCCCACATGTCCATGCCTTCGTCGACGATCGAAACGTCGATGCCGTCCTTGATGGGCTGCACGGCAGCCCAGGCCAGCGTGGTGCCGAGCGCAAGACCCATGGCCAGCAGCAGCAACGACTCGAGAACGATCTGCCCGAGGATATTGAGCGGGCGCATCCCGAGCGCGAGCATCAGGCCTATCTCCCTCACGCGCTCGAACACGGCCATGACGAGCGTATTGACGAGCCCGAACGACAGCGCCAGGAAGATAACGATGATCCACACCAGCACGAAACCGTCCATAACGCCGAGCATTGAGCTGAGATAAGGGTCAAGGTCCGTCCAGCGCTGCACTTCCGCATCGCCGTCGATCAATTCGACGGTGCGCTCATAGGCAGGCTCTACGTGTCGGTAATCGTCCCCGAGCACGAACAGCTCCGATACGCGATCGTCGATCCGCAGCATGTCCTGCGCCGTGGTCTTTCCCGCGAAGACGAATTGTTCCTCGAATGTCTTGATGTTGGCCTCGAACAAGCCGACGACCCGGAAGCCGCGATCGGCGATCTCGTTGTCCGGGTCCTGGCTCATCAGGACGACGCGCTTGCCCACCTCGGTGTTCAGTATCGACGCCATCTTGCGGCCGATGACGACGCCCTTGTCTTCGGTCGACTCGAGGAAGCGACCTTCGACCTTGTCATAGTCGACAAAGGTCAAGCCGCGTTCCCGTTCCGGGTCGATGCCGAGCAGCGTCACGCCCCTGGAGTCGTACTCACTGGTAATAACCGAAGGAACTCGCACGCGTGTCGCAAAGCCGGCAAAACCGGCATCGCCGAAGCGTTCGACAAGCTCGTGGTCGGGCACAGAGATCAGGTTGGCGATGCTCGGGTCGTCACGAAAGTCCATATGGTGCGCCTGCACATGCCCCGGCAATGCGCTGATGCCATCGGCCACCATTTGCGACACCATGCCGCGCATCAGGGCGGTCATGAAGATCATCGCCCATGTTCCCAGCGTGATCGCGAGCAGCATGATCAGCGTGCGGCGGTGGTTACGCCAGAGATTGCGCCAGGCAAGCCGCATCAGGATTGCAGTCATGTGCATCACACGGCCCTCATCGCTTCGACCGGGTGCAGGTGGCGCAAGCGCAGCGCCGGGTAGAACGCGGCAAATACCGTGAACAGAAACACGACCAGCGGGCCCGAGACCAGCGAGAACAATGAAACCTCGGGGTAGAACCGCGACGGCAGGTTGAACTTTGCGGCCAGCTCCTCCATGCCCGGGTACGAGAAACCGTGGTACGTCAGCCAGGACGTGACTGCGGCACCGAGCAACGCGCCGAGCACGAAACCCATCGCTCCCATGATCGACGTCTCGAGCAGCACGAGCCTGCCCAGCCGTGCCGGAGTCAGCCCCAGCGCCATGACGATGCCGAATTCGTGCGTACGCTCGAGCACCGACATCAGCTGCGTGTTGAGCACGCTGAATGCGACGAGGATCACGAGGATGCCATACATGAAGAACGCGCTGCTCATGTCTGCGGTGATTGCCTGCTTCAGGCCGGGCTGTAAAGCATCCCAGTCATGCACGACCAGGTCCCGGTCGCCGGGCAGCATCGCCTCGACCCGTGTCTTCAGCTTCGACACGCCCTCGATGCCGCCATTGTTGATGACGATTTCGTGCCCACTGCCGTTCATGTAGAAGACATCCTGGAAAAAGCCCAGCGGGACCTCGGTGATGCTGCGATCGTACCGCTGCCGAGCAGCGTCAGCTCGTCGCCAAGTTCTACCTTGAGGTTGCGCGCAAGTGCAGCGCCGATAATGATCTCGGCAGCATAGTCGTCCCCAAGGTAGCGGCCTTCGGTAACCAGTCCCGGCAGATTTGACACACCGGGTTCGTAGTCTGGCTCGACGCCGAAAACGGCGATGCCATAGCTGCGATCCTCACTGGACGCCAGCGCGAACGCAGTTGCCCGTGCCGCGATATTGCGGTCAGGGAATTCGGCACGCACCTTGCCTGCCAGCGGCACGATGTCGGCGACCGTCTGGCGCATCTTCTGGTCGTCGATGTAGCCGGGCGCCTGGATTTGCAGGTGCCCGGTAAACGCCTGCAGCGTGTTGTCGATCATGATCCCGTACATGCCGAATTGCAGCGAGATCATGAACACGAGCAGCGTGTTCGAGAAAACCATGGCGCCGGTCGTCAGCCACGTGCGACGCGGCTGCCGCCACAGGTTGCGCCAGGCGAGACGGAAAACGAGGTTCAAGCGATGCTGCTCCGGCTAATCTCTGGGGTTGCGCAGGTTAGACAGTGTAAACAGGCTGTCGGCGAGTTCTATATCGTAATCTACCGATACGACCTCGATCTCGGTCCACTCCTCCGGCTCGTCCTGCTTGGTCATGCGCTGTCGAATGGCGATCGTCCGACCACCCATATCACCGATCTCGAGCGAGCGCAGCATCTTCACAAGCACGCCGTCCTGGTCGTAGAAGCGGTGCTCGGTCACGACGTGATCGGAGCGGATCTTGAGCACCTCGCGTCCCCAGACAACGGCTGCGTCTTCGTGCGGGACGCATTCGATCTCGTAGATCGTAATACCGTCCGCCTCTTCGTCGCCCAGAATCGAATGGTCGTATAACTTGACGATGTCGTCTTCGCGGGCAATGTCCTTGTTGGAGAAGTCGGAGCCCATCCAGCTCTGCCCCATCATCGACGACGGGATCTTGATGACACGGTTCACCTTGGGTGAGAACGACCACATGTTGTTGTCGTCGGTGAGCGTGCCGTTACCGCGATCCTTCCTGGGCTCCAGCACCCGCACCAGCGACCGGTCGTCGCCTTTGGTCCAGGCGCGCATTGTCATCGTGCGCTCCCAGTCAGGTCGGTGGATGGTCATCGTCATCACGGCGTCCGAAGAAAGCCCGCGCCAGTGGTTGATCGCGTCCTGCACGATCGCCGTGGCGTCGCGATCCTCGGCGAACGCCGACACGCTGATGACGAATGAAATTGCAATAAAGAGAATTCGTCTGGCCATGATGAATTGGACAAAAGATGCCGGGGAATTCTCAGTATTTCACAGCGCCGTGCGCGTCGCCATGCCGCCCACCGCTCTGCTAAACTGGGCGCCCGCTCAATTCGGTGCTTCGATGCGCGAATTCATAGAAGAAATTAAGCGTCGCAACGTCTTCAAGGTCGCCGTTGTGTACATCATCGCCGGCTGGCTGACGATGCAGGTTGTCGATGTCATGTTCCCGGCGCTAAAGATCCCGGACTGGGTGACGTCCGCGATCGCTGCACTGATGTTGATCGGCTTCCCGTTTGCGCTGATCTTCGCCTGGGCATTCGAATTGACTCCGGAGGGTATCAAGCGGGAAAAGGACGTCGATCGCAGCGAGTCGATCACGGCCCAGACCGGCAGGAAACTCAACAGTACGATCATCATCATCCTGGTGGTCGCTCTCGGTTTCATGCTTGTCGACAAGTTCTACCAGAGTAACGGCTCCATTGACGCTGCGGACGGGTCCGTCGTAGTCGACATCAAGCCGTCGATTGCTGTGTTGCCATTCGTTAACATGAGCGGCGACCGCGACAACGAATATTTCTCCGATGGGTTGTCAGAAGAATTGCTCAACCTGCTCGCGAAAATTCCCACCCTGCATGTCGCTGGTCGGACGTCTTCTTTCCAGTTCAAGGACACGAACGAGGACCTGCGCCTGATTGGCGAAAAGCTCAACGTCGCCAATGTGCTCGAAGGCAGCGTGCGCCAGTCCGGTACCAGGCTGCGTATCACCGCACAGCTCATAAATGCCGATACCGGATATCACCTCTGGTCCGAGACGTACGACCGTGAATTAACTGACGTATTTGCGATCCAGGATGAGATCGCGGCCAACGTTGTCGACGCGTTGCGGCTCAAGTTGCTGGGCGAGGATATTCCGGCGCCCGTGCATGGAACGAAAAATGTTGATGCCTACAACCTTTACCTGCGTGCGATATACCTGGCGGACCAGACGACCGAGGCAAATGTGCGCAATGCCATGGTCGCGCTGGAACGAGCTGTAGAAATTGACCCGCAGTACGCAGATGCCTACGCGCTGATGGCGGAGCTGCACCAACTCCTGGTCAGCGGATTCGTTGGCCTTGGGTATGGGGACTTCGAATCGGGCTTTGACAAGGTCCATGAGTATGCGGATACCGCGCTTGCGATAGACCCGCGTAATGCGAATGCCATGTTCGCAAAAGCCAATGCTGTCTGGGTCGCCGAGTCAGACATAGACAAGGCGACGGAACTTTACTCACGAGCGCTCGAAGTAGACCCGAATCATACCGGCGCACTCGGGTGGTTGAGTTTCCTGAGGCTCAGCCAGGGCAGGTATGAAGAAGGAATAGATCTCGCCAAGCGCGCCCTCGCGTTGGACCCGCTCTCGGTTGTTGCGATGCGATCACTTGGTGATGCCTACCGTCTTGCGGGCCGCAGAGAAGAGGCGATCGCAACCTATGAAACCGCGCTGGAGATGCAACCGGACACAGCGCGCGTGCATGGCCGGCTGACGCGAATTGCTCTCGCAGATGGCGACTTCGAGTTGGCGGCAGCGCATATCCGGCATGAACCCGTGCAGTGGGTGAAGGACATGTTCGCAGTAATGATCAACAGCAAGGGCGAGGACAGCGAGGGCTACCAGGCAGCCGTTCAGGCTTATGCCGACACATACGGCGAGTCCAACTCGTACCAGCTGGCCGAGATGTACGGTTTCGTCGGCGACGTCGAGAACGCGTTCAAGTGGCTGGAGACCGGTATCGCAGTCAACGATCCCGGCGTGCCCTGGGCTCCGAACTCCGAGTTTCTCGTCTCTGTGCGCGACGATCCGCGGTGGCCCGCAATCAAGGAGCAAATCGGACTCTGATCCGCTCATGAATACCCTAGTCGGCCGGTCGAGCGAAACGGAAGTCATCGCTTCCGCCGTTGCGGCATTGGCTGACGGACGTGGTCGTGTCCTGCTCATCGCAGGTGAACCCGGTATCGGCAAGAGCACGCTGGCCCGTGTTACTGCCGACCGTGCAAATGATGCGGGCCTCGATACCTGCTGGGGTTTTGCCTGGGAGGCCGGCGGCGCGCCCGCCTACTGGCCCTGGACCCAGGTATTGCGATCCCTCGGCCACGAAGAAGCTATCGCTGATGACGAGTCCGCGCTGGCACTCGGCGCCGAGCAGGCGCGCTTTCATCTGCTTGAGAAAGTTCGCGCATTGCTGGAGGCGACCACGCGGGACGGGCCGCTCGTCATCATCCTTGAAGACCTGCACGCGGCAGACAGCGACACGTTGCACCTGCTGCACTACATCGCCCGGCACGTCTCCGCGATGCCAGTTCTTGTCGTCGGCACATTTCGCGAAGCTGAAGCACGTACATCGTCATCGATGGAACCGCTGTGGCGGACCGCGCGCGACGCAACGGTACTGAGACCGGATCACCTGGGCAAATCAGACGTTCGTGATTTCCTGTCAGCGCGCGGCAACACGGCAACAGATTCGCAAATCGACAATCTGCTCGAAACGACGTCCGGCAATCCGCTGTTCCTGACCGAGCTCGTCGAAATGTTGATGCGCGAAGGACCGGATGCCGATGCCCACTTGCCGGACAGCGTGCAGCAGGTCATCCGTCAGCACCTCGCCCTGCTCCCCGCAGAAACGATCAGCGCGCTGCAGCGTGCATCCGTGATCGGGAGGGAGTTCAGCCTCGAACAGATTGGTTCGAAAGCAGATACGCTGGAACCGGCCGTGGCAGCGGCGGTGGCACGTCCCCTGGATTCGGACCGCTACCGTTTTTCGCATAGTCTGCACAGGGATGTCCTGTATCAAGACATGAGCATCTCTGATCGCGCGGTGTTACACCTGAGCTACGCGAAGGAACTCGAGGCGTGTATCGAGTCCGGAGATGAAGACCGCTGGTCAGAACTTGCAAAGCACCTGGTGAGTGCCGGACCCGAACATCGAAGCAAGGCGATTGCCGCCTGGCGTTCCGCTGCCGAACGCGCCCGCAAACGCCTGGCATTCGACGAAGCTGCGCAACTGCTGCAATCCGCGGTCTCCGCGCTGGGCGACGGACCGCGTTTCGATCCGGGAGACCGGGCCAGGTTATTGATCGAGTGTGCCGATGCGATGTTGCAGGCCGGCCAGATTAACGAAGGCCGTGAGATGTGCTGCGACGCCTTCAATATTGCAACGACGTTACAGGACGCCCAACTCATGTCGACGGCATCGCTAACCTTCGGCAAAGCGATGATCGTTGGTAGCGTCAACAGGCGCCACGTCGACATGCTGCAGCAAAGCCTCGACGCCCTTGCGAAAGATGACGCCATCACTCGATCAAGGGTCTTGGGCCGCCTGGCCGCGGCGCTGCAACCTGCGGTGGACCCGACCGAGCCCATGGACATGGCCCGCGAGGCCATAGCAATGGCGCGCAGCACCGGGGATGAACGCGTCATTTACGACGTGCTGTTATTTGCGATCTCGGCCCTGATGGACTTCGCCGTTCCAGCGGAACGGCTGTCGATAAACCGTGAGGTCAGCGAGCTGGCGGAAAGGTTTGGCGACGTCCCGGCGCAGTTCCGCAGCAACCTGCGCCTGATGATCGATGCGGGCGAACTCGCCGACCGCGAGACGCAAATCAGGGCGATCGATACATGCAATGCAATCGCCGCGCGCATCGCCCTGCCCCACTACCAATGGCGTGCCGCGTCGGCATGTGCGATGCAGGCTACGATCGAGGGCCGGTTCAACGACACGGCCGCATTACTCGACGAAGCGGAGTCCCTTGCCCGGGCGATCGACAGTGTCGAGGCGAAGATGACCTTGCCGATGCAACGCTTCGCGCTGCTATGCGAATGGGAATCGGACCAGGCGACGTCATTGCAGGAAATCGAAAGGCAACTCGAAGTCGCCTTTGATGCCGGCATGCGGGATGCGGAGTTCTTTGTGCGTCCGGTCATTGACGCTTTCACGAGCACAGACGCCGCGGCGGCGCGAAAGATTCTGCTCAACAAACCGCTCGTTGAAAGAGCTTTCAAAGGCGGTGACCGGTTTTCGATTCTGGCCGTCGGCAACACGGCCATGCTCGCCGACGACAGGGCCGTTGCCGAACGTGCGTTTGCAGCACTACAGAATCACAAGCACGAGTGTGGCTCGCTCGGCATGATGGGGAGCTACTGGTGCGGACCGGTTGCTTACGAACTCGGCAAGCTGGCGCGGTGGCTGGGCAGGAATGATGCCGATGACTATTTCGACATCGCGCTCGAACTGGCTGAACGAATGCACTCCCAGCCGTTCATCGCGCGGATCTTGCTGGCGCGCGGCGGCAACGACGACGAGGCCCGGCAAATGATCGCCGACCTCGGCATGCGGCCAAAACGCCTCGCACCGACCGGGATGCCTGCAGCCAGGCCTGCTTCAGCCCCGCAAACAGGTTTTACGATGGAGGCCGACGGCGATGTATGGCGCGTCGGCTGCGGTACCCAATCGGCGATGATCAGGAACAGCAAGGGCATGGAAATGATCGCGAGGCTTGTCGCACAACCGGACCGGGAGATCCATGTACTGGACCTGAGCGGTGCGACCGGCGCGCCCGACTCAGGAGATGCCGGGCCCGTCCTCGATGACAAGGCACGCCACGACTACCAGGCCCGCGTAACCGAGCTACAGGAAGAGCTGCAGGAGGCGGAAACGCTCGGCGATACCGGCCGCATGGACCGCGCCCGGGAAGAGCTCGATTTCATCACGCGTGAGTTGTCGCAGGCATTCGGACTCGGTGGGCGCAAACGGCGTGCCTCAAGCGCCGCCGAGCGCGCCCGGGTCAACGTCCGCCGCCGTATCAAGGACGCCATCCAGCGTATCGTGGAGCAGCTTCCGGAAGCAGGACGTTACCTTGATAACACAATAAAAACCGGCACTTACTGCCGATACACACCCGTGTAACCCGCCACGGAACAATGTTCCGTCCATTGTTACGCCCTTCAGTCTAAACGCAGCAAATTGCTGCACGGATTGGAGAGACGACAATGACAGATCAAATGATGGGGCTTCTTGGCTACCTGACGATCGGCCTGATCCCGGGCCTGATCATCATCGACCGGGCAATTCGCGGCCGGCGCCATGACTCGACACGATTCTGGCGGCTGCGAGCGACGCTCGTGACGATTGCTACATTCTTTCTCGCCGGGTATGTCGCCGTATTCTGGGGCACGATCCTCGGCGACTTTCACCTGGTTGATGGCAGTGGCCTCGGCATGTGGGGCGGCGCCATCATCGGCATCCTCGTGTACGAGCTCGGCCATTACTGGTATCACCGCGCGGCGCACGAGTTCGACTGGCTGTGGTACGCCGGTCACCAGATGCACCACAGCGCCGAAAGCCTCGATGCTTTCGGAGCCTACTACCTGCACCCGGTCGACACATTCCTGTTCACCACGATCAGCAGCCTGGTGTTTTTTCCGTTGCTTGGGCTGTCAATGGAAGCCGGCGTCATTGGCGCACTCTTCCTGACATTTAATGCCATGTTCCAGCACATGAGCCTCAAGACACCACGCTGGCTCGGCTACATCATCCAGCGGCCGGAAAGCCACAGCATTCATCACGGCAAGGGAATACATCGCTATAACTACTCGGACCTGCCTCTCTGGGACATCGTTTTTGGCACGTTCCGCAACCCCCAGTCGTTCCAGAAGGAACACGGCTTTTACAAGGGCAGTTCCGCACGCATCCCGGAAATGCTCGCGTTCCGCGATGTAACAACACCGAAGGAGTTAACGCGATGAGCCTCTACAGAGATAACCTGCCGCAACTGTCGGACCAGGTCTTCCTGACGGACGGCGGCCTCGAAACGGTACTGATTTTTCACGACGGTATCGACCTGCCCTGCTTCGCATCTTTCGTCCTGGTGAATGACGAGCAAGGCCGCAAGGCGCTGGTCGACTACTACGACAAGTACCTGCCCATTGCCTGTGAGAGCGGCCATGGATTCGTGCTTGAGACGCCAACCTGGCGTGCCAATCGAGACTGGGGCAAGAAGCTTGGCTACACCTCCGAACAACTGGCAGCGGCAAATCGCGAATCCGTGCAACTGATGGAAGATGTTCGTCGCCGGCACGCGACCAACGGGTGCCCGATTGTGATCAGCGGCAACATCGGCCCGCGTGGCGACGGCTATCTCGCCTCCACGCTGATGACGGCTGAAGAGGCGACCGCATACCATGGTGAACAGGTCGACATCTTCGCAGACACCGCCTGCGACGTCGTAACCGCACTAACGATGACGTATGCAGAGGAGGCAATCGGCATAACACGCGCAGCGCAAAATGCAGGCATACCGGTTGTTGTCAGCTTCACGACTGAGACAGACGGCCGTCTGCCCAGTGGCCAGGCGCTCGAAAATGCGATCAGGCAGGTCGACGAGGCGACCGGAAACGGGCCGGCTTACTACATGGTCAACTGTGCCCACGTCGATCACTTCTCGGATGCGCTCGCCGAAGAGCAGGACTGGGCCCGCAGGGTTCGCGGCATCCGTGCCAACGCGTCACGTTGCAGTCACGCCGAACTCAATGAGGCAACGGAACTGGATGACGGCGACCCGAAGGAATTTGGCCGGCTATACAAAGGCTTGCGTGAACGCCTGCCCGCGCTATCCATTTTCGGGGGTTGCTGCGGCACGGACCACAGGCACGTTATCGAGGTCGCTACGTCAATAGCGTAGCGGCCCAGATACGTGTTTGTCGCAATGGTGCACCCGGTGCCAGCAGATAGACTGAATATGAAAAAGCGCAGAGAAAGGACGAGCACCATGTTCAGCATCGACGCCATTATGAGCACTGATCTTGTCACGCTGGCACCCACGGACACTGTCGCCGAGGCACGCACGCTTATGCACACGCACCGGATTCACCATCTTCCGGTCGTCGAAGAAGACAAGCTCATCGGGCTCGTCACGCTTACAAATGTCCTGGCCGCAACAGATTCTTATCTGCGCGATCCCGAAAATCGTATTCATGCCAACGAAGTCAGCGTCAAGGACGTCATGGTGACGGATATCGCCACGATCGATGAGCATGCGAGCCTGAGGCAGGCGGCATTGTTCATCGAGAAGCACCAGATTGGTTGCCTGCCGATCGTGACTGACGGCAAGTTGCGCGGCATCATCACCGACACTGATTTCGTCGGCGTCGCAATCAACCTGCTGGAACTGGCCGAGGATACCGAACCGCTCGACGCAGAATACGCCTGACCGCCTGGGGACAGTCGCTTAATTTTTCACTGCTCTTGGCGATTTGCAGAAACAGAAATATTAAGCGACTGTCCCTAATCTATTCCTCTTGTTTATCGAGCCGCTGCGGCCGGCGCTTCATCAGCGCATGGGTGGCGTCGCGCTCCGAACCGATCAGGATCGCAATCCAGCGTGTGCGCTTGTCGCTCTCGAGTGCAAGCTTGAGCGTCATCGTCAGCGGGACCGAAAGCAGCATGCCGACCGGCCCGAACACCCAGCCCCAGAAGACGAGGCCGATGAACACGATCAACGGCGATATGCCAACGCCGTAGCCCATGAGGCGCGGTTCAACGATGTTGCCGAATACCATGTTGATAATGACAAATCCAACCGCGGTCGCACTCGCTTCCCCGGGGCCAAGTTGCACGAGCGCAATGAGGACGGCGGGAACCGCGGCAATAATCGAACCGATTGTCGGAATGTAATTGAGCAGGAACGCGAGCATGCCCCAGAGCAGCGGAAAGTCGAGCCCTATTGCCCAGGTCATGATGCCGGCTGTCAGACCGGTGATAATGCTGACGACCGTCTTGATGCCGAGATAGCTGCCGAGATTTGCCAGGAACACGCGCGGGCGCTTCAGCGACTGAGTGGAGCGCCCAAAAGCGGCGGCGACTTTTGTTTCAACCGTTGATGCTTCGAGCAGGATGAAGATCATCGTGAAGATGATCAGGAATACATTGGTCAATACATCCTTGAGACTGTTCAGGATCGTCGCGACAAGTCCCATGGCCCAGCCCGGGTCGATCATGTCGCCCAGCGATTCGAATGCGGCATCACCATTGAGATTGCGGCTCAGGAAATCGATGACGCGGTCAATGATGATGTCCAGTCTCGCCTGGTAGGACGGTAGCGCCGCCGTAAAATCTGCGATCGATGCGCCGACGATCGTGCCGACGACCGCCATGATCAGCAATATCACCGAAACGATAATCAATACGGCAATGACGGCAGGAATGCGCTTCTTCTGCATCCACAGCATCGGGCGGACTGTAATCAGCGCAAGGAACGCGGCGAACAGAAACGGGACGAGCAGGTTCTTGGCGGTCTGCAGGCCAAGTACGATAATGACGACCGCGGCAAAACTGATTACCGCATTGCCCTTATTATGGGTAACGTCGTTCAATCGTCTCGAGACCGCTTCATCAATGTAGCATCATCGCATAAGATCACGAATATGGCAGCCACCGAATCTCAAATGCTCGAGCTGGGGACCGAAGCGCCCGCCTTTGTTCTCCCGGATCCGGACAACGCAGTGCACTCGCTTGCCGACTCGGCCAGCGCGTACCTCGTCATGTTCATTTGTAACCACTGCCCTTTCGTCAAACATGTTGCCGGAGAGCTCGCGCGACTCGGCCGCGACTACGGCGACCGTGGTGTCGCAATTTATGCGATCAACAGCAACGACATATCAACGCATCCGGGCGATAGCCCCGAACGCATGCGTCAGGAAGCCGTCGAACGCGGTTACACGTTCCCTTACCTGTTTGATGAGGATCAGTCAGTCGCCAGGGCTTACCACGCGGCATGCACGCCCGACTTCTTCGTATTCGACGCGGCAAAGAAGCTCGTGTATCGAGGCCAGCTCGATGACAGCCGGCCCGGCAACAACAAACCCGTTGACGGGCACGACGTCCGCGCCGCGCTCGATGCGATACTGGCGGGAGAGCCGGTTAGCCCCCGGCAGGTCCCGAGTATCGGCTGCAATATCAAATGGACGCCGGGCAACGAACCCGACTACTACTGACCCCTGGGCGTGTAGAGCGCCGCCTCTTCTTCTGTCACCTGGATAATCTTGACGCGCCAGCGGGCCAGCGTCGCACTGATGCGCAGCTGGTACGTGCCGCTTTCCTGGAACAACTTGACGCCATTGCCCTTGCGCTTCGTGTGCAGCACCCGGCCCACGTGACGTCCGCCCCGGGCTTCGACAAGCGTGATGTCGAGCGCCACCATCTGGCTGTAATCGCCATCGAGGCGCCAATCCAGCAGCCAGGGACCTTCGACCGTGAATTGCGGAGTCGTCGTGTTTGTCGTCCCCGAAAAGTCCTTGACGATCTGCTCGGCACCAGCCAGTGGTGCAGCGAGCATGACCAACAGGATGAGAGTCACCTTCTTCATTGAAACAGTTCCTTTGTACACTGGATTCCCGCCAGTCGTTCGTTTGACCTTCTTTAACACTCGCCGTTCAACGAGGCAATCCACTCGCGCACGAGTCGCAAGCCCTCGGTGTGCACCGCGCTGCGTCCAAGCTCGGGCATGGCGATGGCCGGGTCTGTATGCCCCATGCGGAATATCATGATCGAATCCTCGGGCCGCCCCGGGTAGATATCGAACGGCCGGTCGCCGCTTCCACGCCCGACAGCCACTGGCGTCTTGCAGATCCCGTACAGCCGATCGACGGGCGCATCGATGTTCAGGTGCAGCGCCGACGTATCTGCCGCACCGCGTGGATTGTGGCAATGCGCACAGTTGGCATCGAGGTAGGCACGGGCGCGCTGCTCCAGCGTGGCATCACCCGGGTCTGACCAGCGCACGCCGGCGGGGGCCGTCCCTTCGAAACCCTGCAGCAAGCGGTTAGCCGACCAGTTCTCGAGTTGCGACGCATCATTACCCCACCACGAGTACCCGCGGTTCAGCTGCCAGGCCCTGGGGCCGATCGGGCGTATCTCTTTTGCGGTGTGATCGGTCACGTGGCAACCGCTGCATTGATTGCCATCAGGAACGATGTAGAAAATATCCTCGCTGCCGCTTGCGTCGACAAGGCTGATCGGCCATTGGTCGCCAGCCACTTCAAGAAACGCCTCGTTCTGCTCGTTATTCCACACATAGGGTAGCGCGGTCCAGCCATCCTCGTAGCGAACGAGCAGTCGGGTCTCCATCAGGACATAGGTATCGAGATCGATCTGGCGGGTGGTATCCAGCCCCGACTCGCGGTCCTGCCTCACGACCTCGAAATTCGCGGCGTTCCAGCCAGGCGATTTCTCGTAATGAAACGTCTTGCTGATAATCGTGCCGACCGGAAATTCGAGCTCTCGCTTGTCGTTGTAGGTGGCGGACTTTCCTTCCGGCATCCATACCGTGCGCAGCTTGAGCGCGTAGTCTGTGAACAGCGGTGTATTGAGATCGTACGGCACCACGCCGTCATTAAGACGAAAGCGCTGACCGTCGGCAAATACTATGCCCCACTCGCTCAGCTTATCGGGAATCGAAGACTGGTCATGCAACGTAACGGGCGCACGTCCACACGCACTCAATAACGCAACGAGCGCGACTATCGTGAAGACCTGGCGCATGGCTATCCCGGTGGCGCGTTCAATACCTCCGCCTCGCCGTTGTCGACGCATATCGCATACTCGGGCAGCAGGTTGCCCTCTGCATCTGCCTTGTCGGCGTTGTAGAAACCGTCCCACAGGACATCGGGCAAACTGCCGCTCAGGCCGAACATCGCGACCTTCAGGGCCTTGAGGTCGAGACCGTCTGGTGACGATCCGCCCCCCGACATGCGGTTGTCGTATATGTAGATCGTCTCGGGATACGGATCGTACTCCTCTCCCATGTCGCGGATCCCTTCCCACCCGGTCGCGTAGTAGCTGCTGATAATGATGTTCGCCGTGTCATTGTCAGCGATGTCGTTATCGAAGATTTCCACCTTGTCATTGGAGTTGATCACGATGCCGGACCCGGCCGGGACGCTGGCGACGGGTGTGCCCTCGGCGCCGAAATTGTCCGTGTTGTTGCCCGACACCGTATTCTGATACACGCGCGTACTGTGCCCTGGCTGCGGAAGGTCGGGCATGTTGAACACGAGTATGCCGCCCGTGTTGTTTGTCGTTACGTTGCCGTACACATCCGCCAAGAATGTGTTCTCGATCTCGATTCCGGCAACATTGAACTCCGCGCGGTTATTGCGCACCACGACATTGCGCGACTGGCCGACATAAATCCCGGCATCGGATGCACCAATGGCGACGCATTCCTCGAGCAACAGGTTTTCGGTCTGAACCGGGTAAATGCCGTACGCGCCATTCTTCTCATCCGGGCCGTTGGTCCACTCGGCGCGCACGCGGCGAATGATGATGTTCCTGCCCTCGTTAATTTTCAGGCCATCGCCCGCGGTGTCCTCGATTGCCAGGTCTTCAATCGTGAAATCACCGGCATTGACGAGCAGACCCTCGGCGCCCTGCACCTGGTTCTTGAAAGACAGGATTGACTTGTCCATGCCCTCGCCGCGAATCGTAACGCCCGAGACATTGAGGGACAGGCCACGATTGATCGAGTGCACGCCTGCCGGGATCGTGATGACATCACCCGGCTTCGCCTGGATCAATTGCATCTGCAGTTGCTTCTGGAATTCGGAGGGTCCCGCATCCCTTGGTGCAGGCGTCTCTTGCGAGCAGGCAGCAAGCATCAAAGCGAAGGTAAGTAAGTAGAGTCTCTGCACTGGCATTTCCCTGCGTCCTGGTTTGCTGTTGCATAGGTTACCATCGAGCCATGAATCGTCCTGCATCAATTGTCTTTGCGGTTCTGACAGCAATGGCCGTTACGGCACTGATCTGGTTCCTTCGCATGGAGTGGACCCAGCCAGCGGCCGCGGCAAAGTTCGTTGCGTCTTGCGGCTTCCTCGCGACTGCTGTCAGCGCGGGCGCACTGCGCCACGGCTTCGGCCGCATAATATTCGCCGGTCTGTTGCTGTCGATGTCCGGCGATATGTTCCTGATCGGGCAGACACAGCGCCATTTCCTGCTTGGACTCGTCAGCTTCCTGCTTGCCCATATCGCATACATCACGGCTTTCGTGCTGTTCGGCCAACGTCGGAAATGGACGCTGGTCGCAGCTGTACCTGTAGTGTTAGCCGCAGTACTCGTGCTGAACTGGTTGAACCCACATGTGCCGGCCGAACTCGCGATGCCGGTGCGACTCTACACTGCCGTCATCAGCCTCATGGTCATCACTGCCATTGGTGCACGCGGTGCGGGGGCGTCGCGTTTGATCGTCGCCGGCGCGCTGATGTTCTTTCTCTCTGACCTGTCGGTCGCAATGATGCGCATTGTGCAGACGGACTTTCCAACATTCGTGTGGGGCCTGCCTCTCTACTATGCCGGTCAGCTGTGCTTTGCGCTGGGCGCGTCACACTCCTTGTCCCACGACGGCACGCCCGAAAAATAGTCCGCCAGGAAATCAATAAACGCGCGAACCCGGTATGACAGGTGTCGTGTCGGCGGGTACACCGCATATGCGGGCGTTACCGGCCACTCGTAATCCTGCAGTATCGGTACGAGTTCTCCATTGCAGATCGCTTCACCCGCGATGAACGTTGGCTGCATCACTATACCCAGGCCCTGCTTCGCCGCTTCCTCGAGGAAGTCACCGTTGGACGCGGTCAAGAGATCATCGGGCGTTTCCGGAACGCCGTGCTTCTCGAGGTAGGCGGGCGCGGCGCAGACCACGGTCCGGGCATCGAACAGCTTGCGTGCAATCAGCGACGAGTCGCTGAGCCTGCCGATTCGCAACGCCAGATCCATGCCTTCCTGGACAAGATCAACACGCCGATCATTCAGGTCGAGATCGAAATGTACACGTGGGTGCTGGCGCGAGAACCGCGCGACGGGCTCGCACATGTGGTGCAAGCCGAAGGACAGCGGCAGGGCGATACGCAATGTGCCGCGCAGCTCGCCGTGCTCCTGCAGCACGGCGGCTTCCGCTTCATCGAGATCGGCGAGGATGCGTGCGCTGTGCTCATAGAAGCTGCGGCCGGTGTCGGTCAGGTTCAGCCGGCGTGTCGTTCGCCGCAGCAGCTGCACACCAAGGCGGTCTTCGAGCGCAGAAACGCGACGGCTGACCGCGGACTTCGCGGCATCGAGGCGGTCTGCCGCCGCCGTGAAGCTGCCGGTTTCAACGACGGCCACGAACGCCTGCAATTCTTCGAATCGGTGCATATTGTTGCATTTCTGAGAACAATCTTATCTATATTTAACTGTTTTTCTCTTGATTCACAACAGTCATGCTTTCGCCAACGTTAGCCAACCAGCAACTATTTGGAGAAAGCCATGAATGTTTTGGAAGTCAGCGCCAGCGGACGCCGCAAGGATTCTGTCAGCCGCATGCTGACAGGCGAACTGATCGAGGCACTCGAGATTCGCGAGGGTGACCTGTCGATCGCGCAACGGGACCTCAGCGCCGGCGTGCCTGTTGTCGACGAAGCGTGGATCAACGCGAATTTCACACCTGAGGAAGAACGAAGCGCGGAACAGCGCAAAACGCTGAGCCTGTCTGACGCGCTGGTTGCAGAACTCCGCGCCGCCGACGTCATCGTCATCGGCTCGCCAATATACAACTTTGGCGTGCCCGCCGTACTGAAGGCCTGGGTCGACATGATCGCCCGCGCGCGGCTGACGTTCCGCTATACAGCCGAAGGCCCCGAAGGACTGCTGAAGGACAAGAAGGCTTACATCGTCATCGCGTCTGGCGGTGTGCCGGTCTACAGCGAAGTCGACTTCGCAACCCCGTACCTGCGGCAGGCATTGAAGTTCGTCGGCATCACTGATGTCGAAGTTATTGCGGCGGATCAGCTCAACAGCCGCGCTGACGATTCCATCGACGCTGCGCGTATGCGCATCGCGGAACTCATTCACACAACGCGGCCCGGCAACTCGCGCGCCGCATAAACAATCGGAGAAGAACCATGAACAACAACACCGAATACGCCGCACTAATTCTGCGCATCGCGCTGGGCGCCATGTTCGTCGCACACGGCCTGCTGAAGCTGTTTGTATTCACGCTGCCTGGCACGGCCGGCTTTTTCGAACAGGTCGGGTTTCCCGGCTGGACGGCCTACATAGTCACGTTCGCCGAGATCGGCGGTGGCCTGCTGCTGCTCGCAGGATTCGCGGTACGCGCAGTATCGATAGCGCTTGTCCCCGTCCTGCTGGGCGCAACCTTCGTGCACTTCGGCTACGGCTGGGTATTCAGTAACGCCAATGGCGGATGGGAGTATCCTGCTTTCCTTACAATTGCTGCCATCGTGCAGGCGCTGCTCGGCCCCGGTGCGTACGCTTTACAGCGTGCGCCCCGCGCAGCGACAGCCTGATTGGAGACATTGATGATTGACATTATTCGTTCGGATTCACGAGGCGCAGCCGATCATGGCTGGCTGAAGAGCAAGCACACCTTTTCATTTGCGGATTACCACAATCCGCAAATGATGGGCTTTGCCAAGCTGCGCGTCGTCAACGAGGACTGGATCGAGGGTGGCCAGGGATTCGGCACGCACCCGCACCGGGACATGGAGATCGTCACTTACATGATTGACGGCGCACTCGAGCACAAGGACAGCATGGGCAACGGCTCCATCATCCGGCCTGGCGAAATGCAACGCATGACGGCCGGTACAGGCGTGCTACATAGCGAGTTCAATCACTCCGAGGATGAGCGGGCTCACCTGTTGCAGATCTGGATCCTGCCGGAACGCAACGGCCTCGAACCGGGGTACGAGCAAAAACTGTTTCCCCGTGAAGAGAAGACCAACCAGTGGCGGCTCGTCGGTTCACGAGATGGCCGCGATGGCTCGCTCACGATCCACCAGGATGTGAACCTGCTGTCGACCGATCTCGAACAGGACAAGGAGCTGACGTATTCGTTTGGCGGTCGCC
>JARRLQ010000057.1:0-12392 GCA_037386905.1 Woeseiaceae bacterium | reverse complement strand
CGCCAGCTTCAGGGCTGACAGCCATTTACGCAATCCAGGGGGCCGGTGACGCCAGCCTGCTCGAGGGCGCGGACGTAACGATCGAAGGCGTTGTTACCGGTGACTTTCAGGAAGGCGATAGCGATACAAGCCGAAATCTCGGCGGCTTTTACGTGCAGGGAACGCCGGATGGCGACGTTGAAACATCTGATGGCGTATTCGTCTTTGACGGTTCGAACCCGCGAACCGATGTGGCTCCAGGTGATCTTGTCCGCGTGTCGGGTTCAGTAACCGAGTACTTCGGTGAAACACAGATTGCGGCGGCGGCGGTAGAGATTGTCGGTTCCGGCGACATCCAGCCCGAACCGGTGAACCTGCCCGTTGGCACGATCCGGAATGCCGATGGCCGACTGATTGCCGACCTCGAGCGTTACGAGGGCATGCTCGTCACGTTTCCGCAAGCATTGGCTGTCAGCCAGCTGCGTAACCTCGAGCGTTATGGAGAAATTTTGCTCAGCCAGGGCGGCCGGCAATACGCGTACACGAACGTACATGCGCCGGATGTCGCCGGTTTTGCCGCGCACAGCAACTCGGTCGTGTCACGCCGCATTTATCTCGATGATGGTCTCCGCATCAACAATGCAGGCACGACGCTGTCGGTGCGTAACGGTGATGAGATAAGAGACCTCACCGGTGTATTGCGGTTTTCGCGTGGCGCAGGTGATTCAGGGATTGCAACCTATCGCCTGATGCCGACTGTCGAGCCAACATTTCGCAACACCAACCCCAGGCCCCCGGTACCAGCGGTCAACGGTGAGTTCAAAGTTGCAACGTTCAACGCCAACAACTATTTCTCCACGCCGAATGACAACGGACCTGTCTGCGGACCGGCTGGCGACGCCGACTGTCGCGGCGCCGACAGCGACGAGGAGCTTGCCCGGCAGCTGGCGAAGATTGTCACTGTGCTCGAAATGATGGACGCCGATATCGTCGCGATGATCGAACTCGAGAACAACGCGAGCGAATCGCTGCAGACCATCGTCGACGCCCTGAACGCATCAGTTGGGGCAGGGGCGTTTGCATTCGTCGATACTGGAACGATCGGCGATGACGCGACCAAGGTGGGATTGATTTATAGACCTGCCAACGTCCGAACAATCGGCGGCTTCAAGCTGCTCGATAACGACGTGAATGTGCGGTTCGACGACAACCGCCACCGGCCGGTACTCGCACAAACTTTTGAAACCGTGTCGGAATCTGAACGTTTCACGGTCCTGGCATTACATCTCAAGTCCAAGGGCTCTCCCTGCGAGAGCAGCGGCGATCCCGACGTCGGTGACGGCCAGGGCAATTGCAGTGCAACACGCGCTCTCGCTGCCGCCGCAATGATCGACTGGATGGCAACGGATCCCACGGAGAGCGGCGACAGCGACTTTCTCGTCATCGGCGATTTCAACACGCACACGTTCGGCGATGCCATGATGCTGTTCGAGAATGCGGGCTACGTAAACGTGGCGGCCGCGCATATCGGTGCATCAGCATACTCATTCGAATTCGACGGTCAGTTTGGCTCGCTCGATCATGCCGTTGCCTCGCCCTCAATGGCCCCGCGCGTAACAGGTGCGGCTGACTGGCACATCAATGCGGACGAGGCGCCCATCAACGATTACAACCTCGATTACGGCCGCGACCCGGGTATTTTTGACCCCGCAATCCCTTACAGGGCCTCGGATCACGACCCGTTGATCATCGGATTCGATTTCCCGCCTTAAATTAAGCCTTGACTTAATTAAGTGATTACTTAATACTTGGGCCATGGATACTTTCATTGCCCTTGCCGACCCTACCCGGCGCCAGATCATCGAGTCGCTCGCACTCGGTGAAACCTCGTTCGGCGAGCTCGCCGACAAGGTCGAAATGAGCCGTCCCGCTGTCTCGCAACATCTCAAGGTGCTGCGCGAAGCCGGCATCGTGACGGCCCGCAAGGATGCGCAGCGGCGAATCTACCGCCTGAGCGACGACGGCCTGGACGAGATCGATGCATGGCTCGGCAAGGTGCGCGAATTCTGGAACCAGCGACTCGACAAGCTCGAACAACTGCTTGCCGAGCCCGACGATTGAGAGGAGAGAGGAAATGAGTGAGTACGGTGAATTACTGGACGAGAACACGGTGCGTTTCGAGCGCATGCTCCCCGGCCCTATCGAGCGCGTGTGGAGTTATATCGTCGAAAGCGACAAGCGCAAACAATGGCTGTGCGCGGGCGATATCGGTCCCGGTGACGGTGCGCAGGCCAACATGCTATTCCATAACGAGACGCTATCGACGGGTGAAGATATCGAGGTGCCGGAGAAGTACCGGAAGTACGCCGGCGAGATGCCATTCGCGGGCAAGGTCACGCGCTGGGAGCCACCGCGCGCGGTTTCGCATACCTGGGAATTCGATGAAACCGAATCCTCGGAAGTCTGCTACGAACTCGAAGAAGTCGGCGACAAGGTCCGGCTCGTGCTAACGCACAAGCGCCTCGCGACCAGCGACACGGTACTCAGCGTCAGCGGCGGGTGGCACACGCATCTTGATATTCTCGCCGACGTTCTCGAAGGCCAGCGGCCGAAACCATTCTGGAAGACGCAGGCAACGCTGGAAGCCGAATACACGGCGCGCCTCGGTCTTTGATCAGTTGCCGTTGCTGTCCGGCCGCCTGGCGACAGGCGGCCGGAACAACACGATTCCGAAACCGATCGCGAACGTACCGAATACAGCGGCGCTCGTGGCGAGCTGCACGACGCCGTGATCGATCGCTTCACGCGTCAACATCACGGCCACCATCGCAAAATGCAGGAAGTTCCCGAGCGCCACGGGTCGCGCATAAATGCCACCGATCAGGATGCCCCGGGCGGTCCAGTTGAGTATCGCGAAACCGAGGTACAGGGCGCCCATCATCTGGATCAGCAGCAACGTCGGTCCGTCGGGGACCGTGCCATGCGTCTCCAGCACCTTGTCGGGAAAATAGGATGTGAGCAGTCCGGCTGCAGCCATGAAAAGCGCGCTCAGAATCATTAGCCATCGTGTCATTGGACGGATTCTACTACGGCTCCATCCCGGCGTACGATTCGATGCCACCAAGATCCGGACCGACGGCAACAAAATTCCAGCCCAGTCTTTGGCATGCCCTTTTATCCCACTCGGCGTCACCGTAGTAGGTCACTGCGGTCACATTCTCGCCGATGCCCGCAAGTGCGCATTGCATGATGCCGACTCTCGACGGCGAGTCGTCACTTGTCGCAAGCGGCAATCCATCGACGTCGAAACCGGCACTCGAGAGTTTCAGCAATGCCGACTTGCGCCAGCCCCCGGTCGCCACGGCAACACGAATGTTATCGGCTTTGCGCGCCTCCTCGAAGAATTGCAGTGCGCCATCGATGGCGGGGAACGGGCCGGCCGATTCAATGTGCCGCGCAACGCTCTCTACGAACACTGACCTGGTGGCGTCGGCAGCCGCCGTATCGGAGGCCATGCCGTTGTCAGCGAGAATTTGCGCAAGGATTCCGCTGTCACTGACGTTATCGTAGTCACTCAGGTTCTTGCGGATGCGGACCGGTCCGAGGACTTCGTTGACCGCCGCGAAGTACAACTCGGTATCCACGGCCATGGATTCGATCAACGTGCCGTCGACATCGAAGATGATAGCTTTCACAGCGAGTCCAGCGGCAAACCTGACCGGCAACAGGTCAATCCAGGTCGCGAAGCAGCTGCAGGGCGTCGCTTCGCAGGTCCTCTATCGCCTCGTTACGCCACGTGTTGTATCCAAGGCTCGTTATCGCAATAACCAGGCTGACCAGGGCAACCGCATTGCGCCGGATTTGCTTTTTGATCGTCATAGTCATGTGACCGCTCGAGCTGGCGGAGTATTACCGTTGAGCCTGATCAGCCAGGCAACGATCATGACGCTGGCAAGCGAAATTGTAGCCAGTAATGTAAACAGATCCTGGAAACCGCCCAGCCCGGGTGTCGCGTCGAGGATTCGGCCGGCGATCGGACCCATGAATATCTCGGGCGTGAAGCCGACCACGGAAACCAGCCCCACTGCCGCCCCCGTGATCTGCCTCGGCGTACGCGTCTCCTCCAGCAGGGCGAAGTAGATACCGCGCAGGGCGTAGACGACGAAAACACTGGTTGCCAGGTTCACGAATATGACTGGCATCGCCGCCGAGTCGGGGCCGAAGATAGACAGCACAAGCGTCACAATTGCGCCCAGAGCGAATATCACGCCGATGGACGTCGTTGCGTTGAAGCGAAACGCGACCAGGCCCGCGACTATCGCCGCGACCGGCCGAATGTATGCAGACCACGATGCAATCTCGGAAGCCCTTACTTCGTCCATGCCCATGACCGTAGTCAGGTACAGCGCATAGGTGTCGGCGGCTTTGAAAAGACTGTACGCACCGACAACGATTGCCGCCTGTGCCCAGACTACCGGTCGGCGTATGACGAGCATCATGTTGGGCAGGATGTTTTTGCGGCGCGACGCAGCACCTTCCGGGTCGGGGACCAGGAACCAGGCCAGTACGCCAACGCCGATGGTAAGGGCCGAGTAGCCGAACACGACGACCTGGAACGCGGCCTTGCGTTCGGCGTCGGTCACCATTGACAGGTTTTCGGGCATGTAAAGACGAAACAGGGTGACGAGCGCGGTTGCCGACAGTGCGGCGGTGATACCGCGCCCGCCTTCAAGCAACCCAAATGCAATTCCCTGCCCCCTCGCACTTCCCCACTCGCGAGTCGCGCGAATCAGCGCGCCCCAGAACAGGAAAATGGTGGTGATACCCCAGAAGCCGAACAGCAGGCTCATGCCCCAAATATTCGGAATCGTCGCCATGTAGAGGCCACCGGCGCCCGTCGCAACCAGCGATGCGGACAACAGGGCGCGGGCCGAGAAGCGATCAGCCAGCGCGCCACCCGGGAAATAACTGAGCATCGCGGTGACACCGTAGATAGCGCCGACATCGCCGAGCTGCGTGTTCGTAAACCCGAATACTTCGAGCATCGTGGGGCGAAAGAAACGTGCCACGCTGAATGGCAGGGCAAAGACCATTTCCCCCGCGAGGATAAGTATGAGTATGTTGATGAATCGGGCCACGCGGATTTACCTATTGAGAAAACTCACGCGCGCAGTCGATAGCCCGTCTTGAAAATCCACCAGACGACGCCGAGACAAGCTGCGAGGAAGGCAAGCACCATCGCGAGGCTCAGGCCGACCGCCACATCGGCGTTCTCGTAAAAGCTCCAGCGAAAACCACTGATCAGGTACACGATCGGGTTGAACAGGCTTATCGCCTGCCACGCTGGCGGCAGCATGCTGATCGAATAGAACGTTCCACCGAGAAACGTGAGCGGCATGATGACAAGGATGGGCACGATCGTAAGTTTCTCCCAGCCATCCGCCCAGACGCCCAGAATGAAGCCAAACAGGCTGAACGACACCGAGATCAAAACGAGGAACAACAACATCAGCGCCGGGTGTGCGATGTGCAGGTCGACGAAGAAACTCGCGGTCGCGAGGATGATGCCACCGATAATGACAGACTTGGTCGCTGCTGCACCAACATAACCGAGAACGACTTCAACATATGACACCGGCGCGGAAAGGAGTTCGAAAATCGTGCCGGAAAACTTCGGGAAATAGATCGCGAACGACGAGTTTGAAATGCTCTCGGTCATGATCGACAACATGATCAGGCCGGGCACGATGAATGCACCATAACCGACGCCGTCGATCTCGGTAATCCGTGATCCGATGGCGGCACCGAATATGACGAAGTACAGCGATGTCGACAACACCGGTGCAACAATGCTTTGCACAACGGTGCGCATCATGCGCGCCATTTCCGTCCGGTAGATTGCTTTGACGGCGTACCAGTTCATGTGTCTTTGTTCACGAGCCCGACGAAGATTTCTTCGAGAGAGCTTTGCTTTGTATTCAGATCATTGAAGCGGATCCCGGCCTCATTGAGTGCACCGAGCAGCGACGTAATGCCGGTATGTTTACCCATTGTGTCGTAGTGATACGTCAGCTCGTTGCCGTCATCCCCAAGCTCGAGCTTGTAACTGGCCAGTTCCGATGGGACCGACTCGATCGGGCTGGCCAGGCTCAGCACGAGCTCCTTCTTGCCCAGTTCCTGCATGAGCTTGTTCTTTTCTTCGACGATGATGACTTCGCCGTGGTTGATAACGCCGACGCGGTCTGCAAGCTGCTCGGCCTCTTCGATGTAGTGCGTCGTCAGGATAATTGTGACGCCCGACTCGCGCAGCGTCTCAACCGCATTCCAGAGATCCTGGCGCAATTCGACGTCGACGCCTGCCGTGGGCTCATCGAGAAACAGGATTTCAGGTTCGTGCGCCAGCGCCTTGGCAATCAGCACACGGCGCTTCATTCCGCCCGACAGCATCAGCATCTTCTCGTCTTTCTTGTCCCAAAGTGCGAGCGACTTCAGGACCTTTTCAATGTGATCGGGATCGGGTGGCTTACCGAAAAGGCCGCGGCTGAAACGACAGACATTGAATGGCGTCTCGAATGTCTCGGTCGGTAATTCCTGCGGCACCAGCCCGATGCGCGAGCGTGTCTGACGAAAGTCCGTCTCGTTGTCGAAGCCATCGACGAGCACGGAACCGCTCGTCCTGGTAACGATGCCGCATACGATATTGATCAGCGTCGTCTTGCCCGCGCCATTCGGGCCCAGCAAACCGAAAATCTCGCCCTTGTTGATCTCGAGGTCGACAGCCTTGAGCGCCTCGAAACCACCGGCGTAGATTTTGGTCAGTTGGTTAATGCTGATTACCGGCTGCATGGCGGCAGATGATACGCGGAAATTGGCGGCGAGTGCGATTACTGATCGAGCAGATCCAGGATTTTCAAAACTGTTCGCAGGTTTCGAGCTGTCGTCGTTGCGCCCAGGTAGCGCTCGGCCTGCGCGGCAAGCTTTGATCGTGCAATGCCGTCGGGAGCGTGCAAATAGAATGCACCGTCCTTGAACTCGAACTCCTCGGATGGCGACTTGAGTTCGCCGAGTGCTTCGAGGTTCGGGCTCCCGGGTGCTTCAGCAAGAAAGAACACGTGCACGAACTTCGCGTCGGATTCAACATCCTGGTACGGATTTGCCGCGGCGACCTCGCGAAATCGGTCGGCAGCCAGCACCAGGACCTGCGGCTCAAAGCCGAAGCGATCCTTCACCGCACCTGCAATTGAAGCAGAAAGGTCAGCGCCGTTCGATGCCGACGTGAAAACAGCATTGCCGCTCTGGATGTAAGTCGCCACGTTTTCGCAACCCAGCCCTGCCAGCAACTCGCGCAATTCCTTCATCGGCAAGATGTTTTTGCCGCCAACATTGATGCCGCGAAATAGCGCGACATATTTCGTCATGTGTGGAGCTGGTCGGTGTAGGCAAACAGCGCGGCCGAGCCACCCGTGTGCAGGAACACGATGTCGCCATCGCCAAGATCGCCTTTCCTGATCAGGTCTATCATGCCGGCCAGCGCTTTACCGCTGTATACCGGATCGAACAACAAGCCTTCAGTGCGCGCGAGCATGAGAACAGCCTCGTTCATCGACTCGGTCGGTATGCCATAACCGTCGCCGACGTAGTCGCAGTTGGCGACGACATCCTCGCGGGCAACACATCCGGTCTTGCCGATGTACTCGGCTGTCTCGCACGCCAGCTTGTAGACCTTCTCTTCCTGCTGGTCCTTGGGAATATTGACGCCGATACCGAGCAGCGGGATATCGCTTTTCATCGCTTTGAGCCCGACCACGAGGCCGCCCTGCGTACCGGCGCTGCCGGTGGCAGTCACGATGAGCCCTGTGTCGAGGCCCTGCTCCTCGATCTGTCCCAGGAGTTCGACAGCACAATTGACGTAGCCGAGTGCGCCGACCTTGTTGGAAGCGCCGCCGGGAATGATGTATGGCTTGCCGCCTTGCCCGCGAATCTCATCGGCAACCGTTTCCATCTCCACATCGAAGTCGGCGCCGCCCGGATACTCGCGCAGGTTTGCGCCGAAGATCCTGTCCAGCAAAACGTTGCCCGAATCCCGGTAATACGCGCTCGGGTCCGTCACGCGGTGCTCGAGAAGCACTTCGCACTTCAGGCCGAGCTTGCAGGCCGCCGCTGCCGTTTGCCTTACGTGGTTCGATTGCACGGCGCCGACGGTTATGATCGTATCCGCGCCCTCTTCCAGCGCTGCCGCCATCGAGAACTCGAGCTTGCGTGTCTTGTTGCCGCCGGTTGCCAGCCCGGTGCAATCATCGCGTTTCACATAGATCTGCGGCCCTCCCAGCTCAGCGCTCAGGCGAGGCAGATGCTCGAGCGGCGTGGGCAGGTGCGCAAGCGGTACTCTCGGAAATTGTTCCAGCACTTGTTTACTCCGGTTTTGCCAGCTGCACGGTTCTCGCAGCCAGCACGTCTGTGGATGAAATCAGCGGTACATCCAGCATGGACTCGTCGAGAACCAGCGGGATCTCGGTACACCCTGCAATGATTGCCTCGGCTCCCCTCAACACGAGTTCATTTGCCAGTGCCTGCATGGCCCGTGCGATTGCCTTGCTCGTGTCGCCCGCCTTTATGGAATAAACCAGGCTCATCAGGTCCTGCAACTCGTTGTCACCGGGTTCGATCGCCTCGATGTCGCGCGATTCGAGCGCACGCTGGTAAATGCCAGCTTTCATGCAACCATCCGTCGCGAGCAGACCGACCCGGTTACATTCCTCGGGCAGCGCATCGACTGTCTCCTCGACAATCGAGACCAGTGGTATCCCGACCGCGTCGAGAATGCTTTGTTCGAACACGTGCGCAGTGTTGCAGGGAATGACGAGGAAGTCAGCCCCTGCGTCTTCGAGGCGCTTTGCCATCCTCGCCAGCGCGGGACCCGGGTCCTTGCCTTTGTCCAGGATCGCATTTTGCCGGTTCGGCACCGTCGGGTCGTGATCCACAATCATATGAATATGATCCTGGTCCCTGGCCGCGTCCGTCAGCCCAATAACCTTCGCCATGAAGTCAACCGTCGCATCGGGCCCCATACCGCCAAGCACACCAACCGTCTTACGCTCTTTCATTCGAGTCCAACCTGCTTCAACACGCCGCGCAGCTTCGTGACGAGTTCGTCGACGTGACTTGCGTCGTAGATATACGGCGGCGCGAGCAGAATGTGGGCGCCTTGTTCCCCGTCCGCCGTCCTGCCGCCAGGATAGATGATAAGTCCATGGTCCATGGCTGCCTGTTTGATCCTGCCGCCGTAGCTCCTGTCAGCCGGTTTCTTGCTGTCGCGATCTTCGACAAGCTCCATGCCAATGAACATGCCACGACCACGAATATTACCGACATTGGGATGATCGCCAAATGCAATCTTCAGTTCGCCAAACAGCAGCTTGCTGATGTTTCGTACGTTGGCGAGCAGATCATCGCGATCGATGATATCGGATACTGCCATGCCGGCGGCGCACGCTGTCGGATGTCCGACGTAGGTATGACCGTGCTCGAAGAAGCTGAACTTGTTGACGATGGCGTCGTGAACATGGCCACGCACGATTGCCGCACCTATTGCCTGGTAGCCGCCGCCGAGACCCTTCGCGATCGTCGTGATATCCGGGAGCACATCATCCTGCTCGAACGCGAAATAAGTGCCCGATCGTCCACTGCCCGACATAACCTCGTCGAGGATCAACAACACTTCGTGCCTGTCGCAGATCTCGCGGATGCGTTTGAAGTAAGGGCCGGTCGACGGCACCGCCCCCAGGGTTGCACCAACGACCGTTTCCGCGATGAAAGCGGCAACATTCTCGGCACCCTGCTCCAGGATCGCGTCTTCGAGCCCCAGAGCTGCGCGTTCGCCATATTCGTCGTCGGTTTCATCTTCCTGCTGATGCCGGTATGCATAACATGGAGCAATGCGCGGCCAGTCGTGCAGGCACGGCGCATATATCTCGCGCCGCATCGGGTTACCGGACAATGAAAGCGCCCCCAGCGTATTGCCGTGATAACTCTGCTCACGGCTGATCACGATGTGCTTTTCGTCGCGGCCACTGGCCAGCCAGTACTGGCGCGCCAGCTTGACTGCGGTCTCGTTGGCCTCGGAGCCACCGGACAGGAAATAGACGCGCGCACCCTCCTCGCCAAATCGTTCCGCGAGCCGGGCAGCCAGTTTCTCCTGAGGCTCATTGGTAAAGAAGGCCGTGTGCGCGTACGGCAGCTGGTCGAGCTGCGCCTTGATTGCATCGATTACTTCCGGATGCCCATGCCCGAGACAGGTTACAGCGGCGCCGCCACTGCCATCGAGGTACTGCTTACCCGTTTCATCGTAAACGTAGACACCTTCTGCACGCGCGCCGCGCGGATAGGTGTGTTTCGGGCTGCGGTAAAAGACGCTGCTCATGGTTTCAGCTCATCATGCGGCCGATCTTGTCCAGCAAACGGTTGAACCTGACGCCGAGCGCCACCCCGAGGTGACGCATTCCGTACCCGGTAAATTGCCTCGACTGGGTCACCGGCACAAGAGATTCTTCATCATCCATGCCCTCGACCAGCTTCGCGAGCGTGGCCCCCATGGCCGTGGACATTGCGATTCCACGGCCGTTGCAGCCGATGGGGGCGAGAAAGCCGTCAGCATGGCGCACGATCCGCGGCAGATGGTCCGGCGTCAGTGCGAGGTAGCCACTCCAGCCATACTCCCACGGTATCTCGCCAAGTTCGGGGAAACGTTCCCGGGCTGCGCGGTGCAGGTGCTTCATCAGTCCAACGTGTTCATCACCCGCGGTCGCGCTGGCGCCGCCCATGATCAGGCGATTATCGGGAGTCAGGCGAAAAGATGTCAGCAGGCGTTGAGTGTCTGATGCCGCAGCCGCGCCGGTGAGGAGGGCCGACGTTACCTTTCGCGGCAACGGGTGGGAGGCAACCTGCGCCGTGCGCAATGGCATGACGGAACCACGCACAAGATCGATGTTGTCGTTGTAAGCATTGGTGCAGCAAATGACCTGCGGTGACAGGATCCGGCCGTACATCGATACCACGTGCCATTCGTCACCAATTCGCGGGATCTGCAACGCCGGCGACTGTTCGTGAAGCAAGGCGCCCGCTTCTGCTGCGGCCTGGGCAATGCCATGTGTATAGGCCAACGGGTTGATCGAACCACCGTTGGCATAGCGGCACGCGCCGCGGTAGAAGTCCGTGCCGAGTTGTTCCGATACATTACCTGCCGGAAGCATATCGACATCGATGCCCAGCCGATGCCACTCGCGGACGCGCCGTTCGACTACGGACAGGGCACGCCTCGAATGCGCGGCCTGTATCCAGCCGCCAGCATTCGCATCACAGTCGATGCCATGCTCTTTTATGAGCCCGAATACGCGGTCCGGCGCAGCTCCCGCGAACGCCAGCAACTTCCCGGCCTTGTCGGCACCGAGAACCTTGCGGACCTCCCACGGATCACGCTTCAGCCCGGGAGCGACGAGGCCATTGTTACGGCCGGATGCACCCCAACCGATCTCCGTCGCCTCGACCACAGCCACCGACTTGCCTTCGCTGGCCAGCGCCAGCGCCGTGGACAGGCCCATGATCCCGCCGCCAATAATGCAGACATCCACACGCTTGATACCCTGCAGTATCGGGTACGGTTCCGGCCGCGCCGTGGTTGCCGCCCATAGCGACCGGGGCATCCTGGATGAAGCACCATCGCTGAAGGGCGTTTCCATCTCAGTCCGTCAGGCGACCTCGGCAAAGCGCAGGGTCGTGCCGCATGCATCGCCCAAGCACAATCTCGTCGTCGCCCTGCTCGATGGCACCGTCACCCAGCAGGCGACGCATCTTCGTCGTGCAGCTTTCGATATCGGTCACTGTTCCCGACATCGCGCTGATACCGACACAGCTGTTGGCGTGCTCGAGAAAGTCGGGACGGCGGATCAGCTCGGGCGTCAGGTGTTCGATGATGACGACGTGCATCAGCCCCTCGATGTCCTCGGCGTCGGGTGCGAACAGGGAGAACGCAGGCTGCGTCCAGCCTTCCGGGTGTTCGAAGTTGCGGCGCAGCGAGCGCAGCTCGCCCGTATTGATGCCGTGCGCCCTGGCCTCCTCAAAGCTGGCCTTAACGTCGGCTGTGCCGAATGCCACGCCCATCAGTCCCTCACCGTGTTCTTCGAGGTGCGTGTCGAGATGCATCGTGAACTTCCCGGGATCGATGATGCTGCGCACCTCCAGATAGTCATCCGGGAACATGATGCACAGGTTGCCCGTACCCCACTCGATGTGGCTGCCGCGCGGTGGCACCGTGAAACCCAGGCGCTCGAACTGCGCACGCGTTGCGTCGAGATCGCGTGATGCGATCACCGGGTGGTCGATATTCCTGATTCCCAGGTGCATGTCCGGCGGCAGTT
>JARRLQ010000056.1:0-12455 GCA_037386905.1 Woeseiaceae bacterium | reverse complement strand
CCGGATAGCATTGGCAACCGCGACGACAGCTTCGTCCTGGCCAACGACTCGCTCCTGCACGACCTGCTCCATCTGCAACAGCTTTTCCTTTTCGCCTTCGAGCATCTTCGAGACCGGGATGCCGGTCCACTTCGACACGATCTCCGCGACCTCTTCTTCTGTCACGTTGTTGCGCAACAGCGTCGTTTCCTTTGTCTCGGCCTGCATCGCGTCCTCGAGTTGTTTCTCGAGCTCTGGGATACGGCCGTATTGCAGCTCGGACATGCGTGCCAGATCGTTGGCGCGATGCGCCGTTTCGAGTTCGAGACGTGCGCGCTCGAGTTCTTCCTTGATGTGTGCGGCGCCCTGCATCGCGGCTTTCTCGGCCTTCCAGACTTCTTCGAGGTCCGCGAATTCCTTCTCGAGTTCGGCCAGCTGCGCTTCGAGGTCGTCGAGCCTCTTCTTCGAGGCGTCATCGGATTCCTTCTTGAGCGCCTCGCGCTCGATCTTGAGCTGGATGATGCGGCGCTCCAGGCGATCCATGGCCTCGGGCTTGGAGTCAATCTCGATGCGGATGCGCGACGCGGCCTCATCGATCAGGTCGATGGCCTTGTCGGGCAGCTGCCGGTCACTGATGTAGCGATGTGACAGCGTTGCCGCCGCGACGATAGCCGGGTCGGTGATCTCGACGCCATGATGCACTTCGTAGCGCTCCTTGAGTCCGCGCAGAATGGCAATCGTGTCTTCAACGGTCGGCTCGTTGATGAGAACTTTCTGGAAGCGCCGTTCCAGGGCTGCGTCCTTTTCGAGGTACTTGCGATACTCGTCGAGCGTCGTCGCGCCGACGCAGTGCAGTTCGCCACGCGCCAGCGCCGGCTTGAGCATGTTGCCGGCATCCATCGACCCTTCGGCCTTGCCAGCGCCGACCATCGTATGCAGTTCGTCGATGAACAGGATGATCTGTCCTTCCTGCTTGGCGAGGTCATTGAGCACGGCCTTGAGGCGCTCCTCGAACTCACCGCGGAACTTGGCACCCGCGATCAACGCGCCCATGTCGAGCGACAGGATGCGCTTGCCGCGCAAGCCTTCGGGGACCTCGTTGTTGACGATACGTTGTGCGAGACCCTCGATGATGGCGGTCTTGCCGACACCGGGTTCGCCGATCAGCACTGGGTTGTTCTTGGTGCGGCGCTGCAAGATCTGGATCGTGCGCCGAATCTCGTCGTCGCGCCCGACAATCGGGTCGAGCTTGCCCTGCTCGGCACGCTCCGTAAGGTCGATCGTGTACTTCTCGAGCGCCTGGCGCGTATCCTCGGCATTCGGGTCGTTGACCTGCTGGCCGCCACGGAGGTCATCAATTGCCTTCTCGATGGCGCCCGCGACCGCGCCCGCTTGCTCCATGATCGGCTTGAGCGGCGACTTGTCATCCATCGCCGCGAGCACGAACAGCTCGCTCGAGATGTACTGATCATCGCGCTTCTGCGCGAGCTTGTCGGTGATGTTGAAAAGCTTGGTCAGGTCGTTGCCGACGTGCACCTCGCCTCCGGCACCCTCGACCTTCGGCAGCCGGTCCACGGCGTCGCCGAGCTGCGAGCGCAACAGGTTTACATTCACGCCGGCCTTGGTCAGCAGGCCGCGCACCGTGCCGCCCTGCTGGTCGAGAAGCGCCACCATGACGTGTGCGGGCTCAATAAACTGGTGGTCCTGGCCCACCGCAAGCGACTGCGCTTCGCCCAGCGCCAGCTGAAATTTGCTTGTCAGTTTGTCCAATCGCATGGGAAATCCTCGCGAATTGTTCGCGTAGCAGAAACTGCTCCAGAAATAGGCCCCGAGGGGGCTGATTTCAAGGGTAGGCGGGGTCAGAGCCCTGGGGCTCTGACCCCAGGTACACAAAGCTCAGCAGGCGCCCGGTTGAGCCATCGCGGCGGTAGGAATAGAAGCGCTCAGCGTCGCCGTAGGTGCACAGGCCACTATCCGTAACGGCAACCCCGCGCTGCTGCAGCATCGCCCGGGCGATGCCCGGCAGGTCGGCCTGCAGGCGCCCGCGTTGGTTATGCTGGAACAGCGCATCATCCTTACCCCAAGGCCCGAAAGCGTCGCGAACCTCAGGGCCCACTTCGAACGAGGCCTGCGATATCGCCGGCCCGATCCATGCAATAACGTCCTCTGATGCCGAATTCATTGCGTCCAACGTGGCATCGACGATACCTGCAGCGAGGCCCCGCCAGCCGGCATGCACGGCGGCAATCTCGCTGCCGTCCGCGGCGCACAACAGGATGGGCAGGCAATCGGCAGTCCGCACGACGCAGATGCTGCCTGGATGGCTTGCAATGATGGCGTCAGCATCGGGCGGCCCGTCGTCAAACTCGGGCGAACCCCAGTGCACGACTCGTGCACCGTGAACCTGGTTGAGCCACTGAGGTTCGAGAGGCAGATTGAAGTCGCTGTCGCGCACGGTCGTACCCGCAACGATGCCTTCAGGTGCCGGCCATTTTGCCCTGATCCAACTTGCGCTCATGCCACATCCTTTCGCAATGCCTGAAGAAGGCCTTCGAAATCATCAGGCAACGGTGCTTCAAATTCCATGGCTTCGCCGGATACCGGGTGCGTGAAGCCGAGCTTTGCCGCATGCAGCGCCTGGCGCCGGAAGCCTCGCAGGGTCGCAATCAGTCCATCGCTGGCACCCTTGGGCAGCGCAAGCCTGCCGCCATAGACCGGGTCACCCACGAGGGCATGGCGACGGTGCGCGAAGTGCACACGTATCTGGTGCGTGCGGCCCGTTTCCAGCTTGACATTTATATAAGTGTGCGCGGCAAATCGTTCGATGACTGTGTAGTGTGTGACAGCCGGTTTGCCGTCATCACGCACACACATGCGCTTGCGGTCGGCACGATGCCGCCCGATCGGTTCGTCGATTGTGCCGCCGCCGGTTAACACACCGCCGCAAACGGCCAGGTAGTGGCGCGCGATCTCGCGGTCCGCCAGCAGCCGCACCAGCGCGGTGTGAGCAGGCAGGGTCTTGGCAATCAGCAGCAAACCGGTCGTGTCCTTGTCGAGGCGGTGGATGATGCCGGCGCGCGGCAGTTCCTCGAGTTCCGCCGCGTGATGCAGCAGCCCGTTCATCAGCGTACCACCCGCATTACCAGCACCCGGGTGAACGACTAGTCCGGCCGGCTTGTTGATGACCATCAGGAATTCGTCCTCGTATACCACGTCGAGCGCGATGGGCTCAGGCTCCGCGATAACCACGGCTTCGGGCTCGATCTGCAATGCTACCGTCTCGCCCCCCTGGACCGGATCCCGGGGCCGCGGACTTTCGCCATCCACGAGCAATGCCCCGTCCAGCAGCCATGTTTTGAGGCGGCTGCGGGAATACTCGGGAAACAAAGCGGCCAGCGCCCGGTCCAAGCGTTGACCAGCCAGATCGTCGGGGATCGTCCGTATTGTCGTTTCGGCGTTCATTGCTGGGCTAAGTCTACGGTATACTCGCCGCCTTGGCCGACCCGGGCTCGGGTCGCTGACAGTGTGAATAATGAAAAACAGCTATAAAAAAACCCGTTTGACCGCTCGCCTCGCGGCCGTAATTACCGCAGTCGCCCTCGTCGCCGGCTGCGCCGGCAACGAGGAAGAAGAAACGGTCATCAATGACATCACCGAGGCTTACGAGTCGGCGAAGACGTCGGTCAGCCGCGGTAACTACCGTCGTGGCATCCAGATCTACGAGGCCATCCAGGCTCGTTACCCGTTCAGTGACCTAAGCCGCCAGCTACAGCTCGACCTGATGTACGCCTACTACAAGTCTGGCCAGAAGGAACAGGCTGTTGAAGCAGCCGATACCTTTATTCGTGAGAACCCGATTCACGAGCGCGTTGACTACGCGCTGTACATCAAGGGCCTGGCCTACTTCGAGGACGAGGCCGGTTTCCTCGAGAGACGGTTCAGGAAGGATGTCACCGAACGTCCGCCGAAAGATGTTGAGGAGGCTTATTCGTCGTTCCGCCGTCTCGTCGACCGGTACCCGGCCAGCGAGTATGCGGCCGATGCCGAGCAGCGCATGGTATTCCTCAAGAATCGCCTGGCGGCCTATGAGAACCACGTTGCCGACTACTACCTGCGACGCGGCGCCTACATCGCTTCTCTTAATCGCGCCAAGTCGGCGCTCGAGGATTACAACGGGGCCCCAGCCAACGAGGAATCACTGCGCATCATGGAGCAGTGTTACGAGAACCTCGGCATGCATGACCTTGCCGCAGATGCACGGCGCGTGCTCGAAGCGAACTTCCCCGGAGAGGGCTAGCACGAATTCGCTTCGTCATTGCGAGGAAGAACCTGGATCTGAGTGGATCGGTAACGTGACCAGCTACTGGCGCTCGCACGTTCGGATGGCCAATTGATTTTGAGCCGCATTGCAAATGAATTGAAAAACCAGAACTGGATTGTCGTAGTTTTGGAACTCATCGTGGTTGTCGCTGGAATTTTTCTTGGCCTTCAGGCTGATGCCTGGTACGAGGCGCGGAATGATCGACTGAGTGAGCGCTTCCACGTGCAGCAATTGAATTTGGATGCGGGGCTCAACGCTGCGGAATTAGAGAGTATGGCAGAGCATCATTCCAGCCGTGCTGATGAACTGATGTTTGCGGCAGGCGTAGTCAAGAAAGGCAAAATTGAACCGGAGGAGATCGAGCGATTCAAATGGGCCATTCTCACAATGCTCCAGTATCCGCCGGCCGAGATTACTACGGGAGCATACGATGCATTAATTGCGTCGGGAGACTTTCCGGTGCTCCGGGATGCCGCGCTCAGATCTCAACTCGTCAAACTACAGTCATACTTTCACGCGCTTGCGAGTCGCATCGAAAATCTAAGAGGTAGCGAGCAGGGAGCCGAACTGATCTTCGATGAAGTCGCCTACGCGATACCGCACCCAAGTGGCAAGGGCATATTGTGGCAGCTTGATGCCGAACACCTTGAGAGACCGCGGATCTCTACCTCGGGAATTTGTAGCCTGATGTGATCGGGTAGCGCCAGTCGCGGCCGAATGCGCGGCCGCTGATGCGAATGCCTGGCGGCGCCTGGCGCCGTTTGTACTCATTGCGCTGCACCATCTCGAGAACGCGAATGACCGTATCCCGATCGAAGCCGCGAGCCGAGATTTCGTCGACCGACATGTCTTCCTCAATGAATGCTTCGAGGATCGGGTCGAGCAAGTCGTAATCGGGCAGCGAATCGGAGTCCTTCTGGTCGGCACGCAGCTCGGCCGATGGCTCGCGCGTTATCACGCGCTCGGGAATGACCTTGGCGATCGAATTGCGATACCGGGCGAGGCGGTAAACCAGGGTCTTGCTGCAGTCCTTGATCGGCGCAAAGCCGCCAGCCATGTCTCCGTATAGTGTCGCGTAACCAACAGCCATCTCGCTCTTGTTGCCGGTCGTGAGCAGCATGCGCCCGGTCTTGTTGGAGATCGCCATTAGCAGAATGCCGCGGCAGCGCGCCTGGATGTTCTCTTCCGTGGCATCGTCCTCGCGGCCTTCGAAGAGTGGCTTCAATTGCCCCACCGTTGCCTCGTACATCGGCTCGATCGGAATCACGTCGTACTTTACGCCAAGCGTCGCAGCCTGCTCCGCGGCGTCTTCCTGGCTCATCGCCGATGTGTAGCGAAACGGCATCATGACCGCACGCACGCGATCAGCACCCAGCGCATCACAGGCAATACTCAGAACCAGCGCGGAGTCGATTCCACCCGAGAGGCCGATGATCACGCCCGGGAAGCCGTGCTTGTTCACGTAGTCTCGCGTGCCTGTCACGAGCGCCTTGTAAACGCTTTGTTCGAGCGGCAGGTGGTCGACAATCTCGCCGGCGAGCGGCTCTACCCCGGATGAGCCTGCCTTGAGATCGACACTGACCAGCGCTTCTTCGAAAGCCGGCGCACGCACGCACAACTCACCGTTGGCATCCATGACGAACGTGCCGCCATCGAAGACCAGCTCGTCCTGGCCGCCAACCATGTTGAGGTACAGAACAGGCACGCCAACCTCGGTGATGCGCGCGCCTACCATCTTTTCACGTCGTAACTGCGTATTGATTTCGTACGGCGAGCCGTTGATTGCGATGACACATTCGGCGCCCGCCGACCTGGCTGCCGCGATCGGGCCCGGCCGCCAGACGTCTTCGCAGATGGTCAGGCCAATTGCGATGCCACCCAGTCGGAATACGGACGCTTTCTTACCCGCCGTAAAGTAGCGCTCCTCGTCGAATACGCGATAGTTGGGTAATAGCTGCTTGCGGTAACCACCCAGCAACTTGCCATCCGAGAAAACAGCGCAGCTATTGAAAATATCTTCGTCAACGTACTCGGGGAACCCGATAAGCACGGCGATGCCGCGCACCGTGTCGAGAATCTCGGCAACAGCCTCCTCGGTCCTCTTGCGAAAGCCGGAGTGAAACAGCAGGTCCTCTGGCGGATAGCCGCAGACACTTAGCTCCGGAAAGACGACCAGGTCAGCCTGCTGTTCATTCCGCGCCCGCTCCGCAAATTCGATGATCTTGCCGGTATTGCCGGCGATGTCACCGACTGCGAGGTCGACCTGTGCAAGCGAGATTTTCAAGGTCAGTCGCCGAGGACCTCCAGCATCTTGCTGCCAAGTTCTGCCGGAGAGCGAACAGTAGCGACACCAGCTGCGTCGAGTGCCTTGAACTTGTCAGCCGCGGTGCCCTTGCCACCGGCAACGATGGCGCCTGCGTGGCCCATGCGCTTGCCCGGCGGCGCCGTCACTCCGGCGATGTAGGCAACGACCGGCTTGCTGACGTTGGACTGGATAAACTCGGCCGCCGCTTCTTCATCGGTTCCGCCGATCTCGCCAACCATGATCACGCCGTCCGTGTCAGGGTCGGCTTCGAACAGGTCGAGGCAATCGATGAAGTCCATGCCGCGAACGGGGTCACCGCCAATGCCGATGCAGGTCGTCTGGCCGAGGTCATTGACCGTCGTCTGGTACACCGCCTCGTAAGTCAGCGTTCCCGACCTCGATACGACGCCGATACGGCCTGGCTTGTGAATAAAGCCTGGCATGATGCCTATCTTGCACTGCTCGGGCGTGATGATGCCCGGGCAATTCGGGCCGATAAGCCGGCAGTCATAGTCGCGCAGGGCCGACTTGACCTTCACCATGTCGAGTACCGGGATGCCCTCCGTAATGCAGACGATAACCTTCACGCCGGCGTCTGCAGCTTCGAGAATCGCATCTGCCGCGAACGGTGGCGGTACCAGGATCATGCTGACGTCGGCGCCAGTTTCTTTAACACCGTCGCGCATCGTGTTGAATACGGGGACGCCCAGGTGCTCCTGGCCACCGCGACCCGGTGTCACGCCGCCGACAACCTGTGTGCCGTATTCGATGCACTGTTCGGTGTGGAACGTGCCCTGGCTGCCGGTGATGCCCTGGACGATGATTTTGCTGTCTTTGTTGACTAGAACGCTCATGTTTCTTCTCTTCAGGCCGCCGCGGCGACAACTTTCCTGGCGGCGTCGGTCAGGCTGTCTGCCGCGATGATATCCAGGCCACTGCCGGCAAGCAGTTCACGGCCCTTGTCCACGTTTGTGCCCTCGAGACGTACGACGACCGGTACGCTGACACCGACCTCCTTGACGGCACTGATAATGCCCTCGGCAATCAGGTCGCAGCGCACAATGCCGCCGAAAATGTTCACCAGGATAGCGGCGACATTCTTGTTCGACAGGATCAGCTTGAAGGCCTCGGCCACGCGTTCTTTCGTCGCGCCGCCGCCAACATCGAGGAAGTTGGCCGGGTCGCCGCCATGCAACTTGATCAGGTCCATCGTCGCCATCGCGAGGCCGGCGCCATTGACCATGCACGCAATATCACCGTCGAGTGACACATAGTTGAGGTCATGCGCTGCCGCCTCGCGTTCCTTCTCGTCTTCCTGCGTGATGTCGCGCAGGTCGACCAGGTTGGGGTGGCGATACAGCGCATTACCATCAATGTTGATCTTGGCGTCGAGTGCAACGACATCGCCGCCCTTGGTTACGATTAGCGGGTTCACTTCGACGAGACTCGCATCGCATTCCAGGAACAGCTTGTACATGCGCTTGATCAGGTTTCCGAACTGGCGCATCTGCGTCTTGTCGAGCTCGAGGCCGAACGCGAGTTGCCTGGCCTGGTAGTCCTGCAGCCCCGCATCTGGCGCAATGGAGATCGTGAAGATCTTTTCCGGTGTCTCGGCCGCCACCTTTTCGATATCCATGCCGCCTGCAGCCGAGGCGATAAACGCGACGCGGCTTTCTTCGCGGTCAACCAGCATCGACAGGTACAGCTCGCGATCGATATCTGAACCGGCCTCGACATAGACAACGTTTACCGGCAGGCCCTCGGGCCCGGACTGGTGCGTAACGAGCTGCTTGCCGAGCATCTCGTCCGCGTACTTGTGGACCTCGTCCCGGGTGTGGGCCAGTTTCACACCGCCGGCCTTGCCGCGGCCGCCCGCGTGGACCTGGGCTTTGACCACCCAGAGCTTGCCGCCGAGTTCCTTGGCGGCGTCAACTGCGGCGTTCGGGCTCTTGGCAGGAATGCCCTTGGGGACCGGGATGCCGTAGTCGGCAAACAATCGTTTCGACTGGTATTCGTGCAGATTCATGGAATTTTCTTCAGTGGCGTGCGGCGAGCCGCACGAAATCGGGCGTATTTTGAGGCAAATACAACTACAATCGCAACAATCCGCCGCAAGCGTGGTGCATTTGGGCAAACAGCATTGGTAAAAAGGGCGTCGATCGATATCTCTAGCCGGCAGACGCTGCGCGAGAGCCGCGACGCTTTGCTGCAACGTGCTGCGGAGGAACCCGACCTTACCTGGCGCGTGCTCGGCACGCTGAATGCGTTCCGCACGTTGATCGCCGTCGCCTTGCTCGCAATTTTCTTTGCTGGTGGTGAACCGCGCGTCTTTGGCGACCAGTCGCCGACGCTTTTCTGGATCACTGCAGGCGCCTATCTCCTGTTTGCGGTCGGCGCAGCCGTATCGCTGCGGCAGCGCTGGATCGGCGCAGACCTGCAGGCCATGGTGCAATCCACGGGAGATATCGCCGCCGTGGTGATTCTCATGCACGCGAGTGGCGGCATCTCGAGCGGGCTCGGCGGACTGCTGATCGTCTTTGTCGGCGCTGCCAGCCTCGTCTTGCCGCGGCAATTCCCCACCATCCTGGCCGCGATTGCGACCTTCGGCATCCTGGGTCAGCAGGTGCTGTCACAATTCGGTGCGGCGCCCGTTGACGCCAACTACCCCGCAGCCGGCATTCTCAGCGCCGTCATATTCGCAATAGCGTTGGCCACACGACCGCTCGGGCGCCGCATCCAGGCCAGCGAAGCGTTGGCAGTGCAGCGCGGTGTCGACTTGCAGAACCTGTCGGAGCTCAACGAGTACATTGTTCAGCACCTTCGCGAGAGCATCATTGTCATCGATGCCCACAACAGGATTCGGCTCAGTAACGCGTCAGCTACGCGGTTGCTGGGTGCCAGTGACAAGGTCAGCGGCATTACGCTGAGCGAAGTATTCGAACCGCTCGCAGACTACATTCGCTCGTGGCGCGTCGATAGCGAATTGTCTGCCCACCCTGAGTTTACGATCATGACATCGGGCAACAACCTGCGCGTCACAGCGCATCTCGCGCCATTGGGCAAGGATGGTGTACGCGAAGGTCCGGTGCTGATATTCCTCGAGGATGCGAGCCTGATGAACGAGCGCGTGCAGCAGTCCAAGCTGGCGTCGCTCGGCAGGCTGAGTGCCAGTATCGCGCACGAGATTCGCAACCCGGTCGGCGCCATGAGCCACGCCGCCCAGCTGTTGGGCGAGGCGCCGGGACTCACCGAGGACGACAAGCGCCTGACCGAAATCATCGAGACGCACTCGAGCCGTGTCAGCCACATTATTGACAATGTACTGCAACTGTCACGGCGCGAGTCGAGCCGCCCGGAACGGGTCCCCCTGCGGCCATGGCTCGAAGACTTTGCGCGCGAGTTCGTCAATACGCTGGAATTACAGGAGGGCGAGCTCACGATTGCGGAGATTCCCGATGACCTGGAGCTGCGCATGGACCTGTCGCACCTGCGGCAGGTGTTGTGGAATCTTTGCGACAACGCGGTCAAATACGCGAGCGAAACGGGCGGCATCCTCGTCGAGCTCCGTGCCGGGCGGGTTCAGGGCCAGGGCCGGCCGTTTGTCGAGGTTCGCGATCACGGGCTCGGTGTTGACGAAGCAACGGCCGAAAAGATGTTCGAGCCGTTCTATACGGAGCGCTCTGGCGGTACCGGGCTCGGCCTGTATATCTCGCGCGAATTGTGCGAATTGAACCGCGCAACGCTGCTGTACCTTGACCGGCCCGGCGGAGGCAGTATCTTCCGTATCGTATTCGCCGATCCGGACCGATGGGAAAACACTGAAACATGAGCCAGCCACTCGCACTTGTCATTGATGACGAACCGGATATCTGCGAACTGCTGACGCTGACGCTGGGCCGCATGGACATTGAGACCGAGACAGCGGAAGACGTTGCCAGTGCGAAATCCCTGCTGGAGTCGCGGTCGTTCGACCTGTGCCTCACCGATATGCGCCTTCCGGACGGTGACGGGCTGGACCTGGTCGAATGGATGCAGACCAATGCCGCCGGCGTGCCGGTTGCAGTCATCACGGCGCACGGCAACGTCGAAACGGCCGTGCAGGCACTGAAGCTGGGTGCCTTCGACTTCATTTCCAAACCGCTCGACCTCAACAACCTGCGCAACATTGTCGAGAACGCGCTCAAACTCGAGCAGGCCGGCGACAAACAGTCCCGCCTGCAGGGCGACTCGGAGCCCATGCGACAATTGCGAGAGATGATAGACAAGGTCGCGCGCTCGCAGGCGCCGGTCCACATATCGGGCGAGTCCGGTACAGGTAAGGAACTCGTGGCACGGCTGATTCACGACAGCGGACCCCGCGCCGATGGCCCGTTCGTCCCGGTCAACTGTGGCGCTATACCGACCGAGCTCATGGAGAGCGAGTTCTTTGGTCATCGCAAGGGCAGTTTCACTGGCGCCGTCAGCGACAAGGTTGGCCTGGTGCAAAGCGCAGATGGTGGCACATTGTTTCTCGACGAGATTGCCGACCTGCCGCTGTCGATGCAGGTCAAGCTGCTACGCGTCATTCAGGAAAAGTCGGTACGGCCTGTTGGCGCCTCGGAAGAAGTTGCGTCCGACGCCCGCATCCTGTCGGCGACCCACAAAACCCTCGGCAAGATGGTGGCGGACGGCGAGTTCCGTGAGGACCTTTACTACCGCATCAACGTCATCGAGCTCCCCGTCCCCGCCCTGCGCGAGCGTGGAGAAGACGTTCTCGAGCTCGCCGAGTACATCCTTCGCAAGCTCAGCGCCACAACAAAGCTGGACGAAAGCGCACGGCAGGCATTGCTCGAGTACAGTTTCCCCGGCAATGTCCGGGAGCTCGAGAACGTGCTGGAACGTGCGGTGACACTTTGCACCAGCGGTACAATCTCCGAGTCGGACCTGAACCTGAGGTCGGCACCAGCTGGCGAGGAGAGCCGGGGCAATTTCACGCCCACGGATCTGGGCAACCAGGTGGAAGATGTGCAGCGCCAGGCTATCCTGGACGCGCTCGAAAAGACGCGTTTCAACAAGACAGCCGCAGCAAAACTTCTCGGGCTGTCATTCCGGCAACTGCGCTACCGCATCAAAAAGCTCGGCATAGAGTAAATTGGGGACAGTCGCTTAATTATTCGCTGCGAGAGAATAATTAAGCGACTGTCCCCAATTTACTTAAGTAACGTCAGCAGTTGACGACACCCACTGACAATATTTGTCACCTTGTGACAATTCCTGACCGAAAACGACTGCAAGCGCGGTCCTGACGGCGATTGCCGGAATCGGGACGCCCGTCACAATAACTTATTAAACAAGAGCATAAATTGCCCCTGCAAGAGTTGGCACGCCCCTTGCTTGATATACGGGTACGGGCATATTGCCGTTTAGTGATACATACTCATTTTCATGGAGATAGAGAAATGAAGAAGCAGCAAGGTTTTACACTGATCGAACTGATGATCGTAGTCGCGATTATCGGCATTCTGGCGGCTATCGCTATTCCTGCTTACCAGGACTACACGATTCGCGCTCAGGTTTCTGAAGGCCTGAACCTCTCGGGCGGCGCCAAGGCTGCCGTTACGGAGTACTTCCAGGACCGTGGCACGATGCCGGCTACCAACACGATTGCCGGTCTCGAAGCTGCTGGTAACATCCAGGGCAAGTACGTCGCGAGTGTTGGCGTTGCTGCCGGTACGATCACGGTTACGTATGGCAACCAGGCGCATACCACGATCAATGGCCAGGCTCTTACGCTGACGCCGAACACCGCAGCTGCTGGTTCGGTACAGTGGACCTGCGCTGGCGCAGGTATTGCTCCGAAGCACCTGCCGG
>JARRLQ010000055.1:0-28374 GCA_037386905.1 Woeseiaceae bacterium | reverse complement strand
CGGCCGTTGGCCGCCTTTCCGTTTGCCCAAGCGCTTGGGGTATTCAGAGGCGATTGTTGATGCGCTTGCCGCGCCGGTCATGGCGCCGGTCCACTGCCGCACCGCGGCGATCGAGCCGACGATCTACCTGTTCACCCTTGCGGTCGAGGCGACGATCAATCCGGTCGCCCTTGCGGTCGAGGCGGTCCGACAGGCGGTCACGACCTGCCGCTTCAGCACGGTCCGACTTCCTGTCGAGTACGCGATCGGCGCGATCACCTTTGCGGTCGAGGCGGTCCTCGACGCGGTCGCCGCGATTGTCCATGCGATTTTCAATTCGATCGCCGCGCTTATCGAGACGGTCTTCGATGCGGTCACCGGTATCTGCGAATGCAGCGCCACCGACGACCAGCAACACGACTCCTACTGCAACTGCCTTCCTGGTATCCATAACTGATCTCCGTTGTATCCATACAAAGTGATGCTTTCAGTACGTACAACGGCACTGGTGGAGATCGGTTGACAGAGATTGGGGACAGTCGCTTAATTATTCGTATTACATAATTGGGCACCACAGCCGAATTTTGAACTCAGAATAATTAAGCGACTGTCCCCGAATTAGCGGGCGGAATCGATGCCGACGACAGTCGAAGTGTGCTTCAGACTCTGCGTATCTTCGTGGCCGTCGACCCAGCGGCGGAAGCGATCCGCCGGCATCGGCCTGGCGATGAAGAACCCCTGCACGATATCGCAGCCGAGCTTGCGGACCAGCGCATATTGCTGGTCGCTTTCAACGCCTTCGGCCACGATGCCCAGGTCCATCGCCTTGCCGAGCGCGATGATCGCCTGCACAACCCGGGTGTTTGATTCGGAATCAACCAGCTTGGCAATGAAAGCCCTGTCGATCTTCAACGTCGCAACCGGCAGTTCAGCCAAGTAACTCAGCGACGAGTAGCCGGTACCGAAATCGTCGATGTGAATGCCAACACCCAAAGCGGACAGGTCGTTGAGTATCGGTTGTGCAATCGTCAGGTCTTCAAGGAGTGTCGTCTCGGTCAGTTCGAGGTTGATCAGTTTCCTGTCCACTGACCGTTTTTCCATGACTTTTTTCACGAGGCTGACGAGGTCGGCATTGCGCAACTGGTGCGCCGACAGGTTCACGCTGACCGGCACATCCCAGCCGCCGTCATCGCGCCAACCTGCAACCTCGTCGCAAACGTTTGTCAGGATCGTCTCGAACATCAGGTCGGAGATGCCCATTTCCTCGCTGAGCGGTATGAAGTCCTGCGGCATGACTATCGTGCCGTCCGCACGAATCCAGCGCGCCAGCGCTTCAACGCCGCAGAGCTCACCGGTCGTGATGCTCTGCTGCGGCTGGTAGAAAGCCTTTATCTGGCCGTTCTCGATCGCACCGCGGAATTCGGCTTCCATGTCGAATTTGTGGCGCGCGCGGTAACGCATCTCGCTGTGGTAGTAGGTGACAGCGCCGTCCAGGCTACGCATTGAGCGATGCAACGCAGCCTCCGCGCAACGGAAGACCAGCGCCGAATCCCGACCATGCACCGGGTGCCAGGCAACGCCAATGCTGGCCTTGAGAAATATGTCGCGGCCTTCGATCAGGAACGGCTCTTCGACCAGAGCCTTGACGTGCTCAGCAAGTTCGCGGATGGCCGAATCGTTTTCGACGCCCGGCATCAGCACAGCGAACTCATCGGCGCCGAAGCGACCGATCACCGCGCGCGAGCCTTTCTTCTCCTCACAGAGTGACCGGCTCAGGCGATTGCCAATCGACTTCAACAGCTCGGTACCGGCGTCAAACCCCATCGTTTCGTTGATAAAACTGAAACGCTCGATATCCAACAGCACGATAACGGAATCGCCGTCACTATCTTCGGCACGGTCAATCATTGTCTGCAGTTCGTCGAGCAGCAACAGGTGATTCGGCAGCCGCGTTACGGGGTCATAGTAAGCCAGCTTGTGCAGCGCGGCCGTGCGTTCAGCAACGCGCTGCTCGAGATCTTCGTTTGCTTGCCTGAGCGCCATGTCGGCATGCCATTTACCACAGAGCGCAGCAGCGAGCTGGCGGCACTCCGCCGCGTGAAACGGCTTTTTGAAAAAGAATATCTTGTCGGCAGGCGGCACTTCCGCATCGAGATTATCGATTTCGGCACTGACAGACCCGGTTACGATTACGATGTTGACATCGGGATCCAGCTTGCGAATGCGCTTTGCCGCCTCGATGCCGTCCATGCCCGGAGGCATGCGAATGTCGAGGAACACGATCGAGTACTTCTTGCCCGCTCTGATCGCATCTTCAACCGCCTCGATGGCCTTCTCGCCCTGGTCGCGAGTATCAACAGAGAATCGTGCGGCGCCCGTTTCGTCTACTTCGTCGCCAAACAGCACTTTCTCCAGCTCGGACAAGGTCGTGGTCGCACTATCTGGTTCGTAATCCTCGCCCAGGCAGCGCAGGTACTCTTCGATCAACAACACATCATCGTCGACGACGAGAATACGATTTGTGATTGTCTCGTTGATATCCGTCATCGTCACAGCTCAGTGTTCGCGTACCATTGACGCCACGTCCTGCGCGAGTTGCGAGAATGACAGCGGCTTGTTGAAGTAGTGAAGCTTCATGGGTGGCGGAACGCGACGCTGCAATTCCTCGAGCGGCACATCCGAGAAGCCGGTAACAAACACGATCTCGACGTCCGGATCCAGCTTGCGAATCTGGCAACCGGCCTCAACGCCATCGATCCCGGGGGGCATACGCACATCGAGTATGATGACGTCGAAGGGGTGCCCGTCATTGGCCGCCTGCTCGGCAAGCGCTATGGCGTCGTCGCCCTGGCTGCAAGCGACGACGTCGAAGTGCGGCTCATCGTCGTCGCTATCGGTCGGCTCGAACAACTCGGCTGCAAGAGCGTCAAGCGCACGTATTTCCTGCGTCGACTCGGAGTCCGCAAAAGCCTCGCGGTAAGCCCGCAGGATGTACTCGTCGTCGTCGGCGATCAGCACCCGTATGTTTTCGTCTTGCTGGTGAGTGGCCATTCTCATCCTCCCTGCGCTGCTGGAAGCAGCACGTGAAATTCGGCGCCGTGGCCCTCGCCTTCACTGTCGGCAAAGATTCGCCCACCCATGCCTGCCACTGCGTTGGCACACCAGTGCAGCCCCAGGCCCTTGGTATCGCCCACTCCTTTTGATGTAAACCCACGTTGAAAAACCTTGTTGCGGACTTCTTCCTCGAAGCCCGTACCGTTGTCGCGCACCGTCAGCTGCACCATCTCTGTGTCGTCGATCACGGTGCTCCTGGCGCTCAGGGAAATCCTGCCGTCGCCATGCTTGGCCCGTTCAATTGACTCATAGGCATTGAGAATCAGGTTGCTCAGGACCTGCAGCAGGCCGATGCGGTGCGCACGTACACGGTAGTTCGCAAGCTCTTCCGCGACTTCGACATCGATACCGGCCGAAGCGTCCTTCGGGATGACCTGTGCGGCTTCCTCAATCACTTCGTCGACAACAAGATTTTCGGAGACGGGCGCGACATTGGTGAACTTTTCCTGGTCCGCCATGATGCCCTCGACCTGGTGCGCCTGCGACGAAACGACCCGCAGGTCGTCGGAAGCTTCCGCATGCACGGCTACAATACGATCGAACGAGGCGTCGAGATACTGCACGAATTTCTTCGCCTTCTCGGGGTCGACGTCCGGATTTGATAATTCCTCGACGGCCTGTTTGACATGCAGCCCGTCAGTAACCTTGAAGGCCTTCGCGACGCGCTCGAGCCCGTTGATCATCGGTGTCATGGCGTTGCGGATGTTGTGCAGCACTTCCGCAGCGGTGTCGGCCTTGCCCGCCTTGAACGACTGCTGCAGCAAGGCAGCGCGAGTCTCGTGGACCTCGGAATTGAGCTTGTCGTACCGGGCGGCGAGCAAGCCGATCTCGTCCGTGCTCGCGAGGTTCAACTTGTCCGACAGGTCACCGCTCTTGCGAATCTTGTCCATGTGGCCGGTCAGCGCCTCGATCGGTCCGATGATCGTGCCCTTCATGAAGTACCACAGCATGACCACCGTGAGAACGCCGGCTGCAACCAGGAACAACATGGCCGCGCCCACTGTTTGCTGGCCGAGCCCGCTGATGACGCGTGGCGTCCTGGAGCTGACCAGCAGGTAGGGGTTGCCGAGAATATCGGCCAGCACGACGCAATTCGTCACCAGGCCGTCGGAGATCCTGACCGGCAGTTCGCCAACGGGAATGTCGGCCAGTTCCCGCTCACCGTCGATGACATACTCCTCGACGAGCATCCAGGTCATGTCCACCTCGGTGCGCTCCTGCAGCCGCTCCAGCCGGGTCTCGTTCAGGAACTGCGCCATGATCAGGGCGCCTGCGACAGGGCCGGAGCTGTCGTTACGGAGTATCGGTTGCGAGCTGATCATCATCGGCCCATAGGCCGTGTCGACAATGCCGACGGTAGAGCTTGTGGCGTCCGCATGCTGGGTCAAGAGCTGCGCGGCCGGGTTGTCACTGCCGAGGAGACCAAGCTCTTCGACAGCTCGCTCCTCGCCGTCGACCTGCAACTGCGCCCATTTGAGGCGGCCACCCAGTTCGTAGATGACCAGCATATCGAGCCCCAGGTTGCTTAGCGTCGAGCGGTCGAGGTTGGATCTGACGAAGCCGGGATTTCTTCCGGCCACGTACTCATACATGTCGTCCCAGGGGCCCCAATCAAGCGTGATCGCAACGAGATTGTCGATGTCGGTCCGGATGGCCTGCTGGGCACGTATCAGGTCAGAATGCGCCGCTTCGAGCTCGAGCTCCTGGAACGCTGGCGTGATGACGGAGCGCAATATGAGGAACACACCAATCGTAAAGACCGCCAACGCCAACGCGAGGCGCAGCGAAATCTTGTTCTGCAGCGATCTGTTCGTCTGTTTACTTGACATAACTCAGCCGTCGACCGGACATAAACCGTGACCGGATTGACCGAGTGTACGAATCAGGGACTTACGTGGCCGTGACGCAGCGCACTGTATGACTGATAGGAGTTACAGGGAAAAATCAAGCCTGGCAGCCCATCGTCCGCGGATCGGGCAGTCCCAGTGCCGCCGCGCGTGCTTTCACCTCCGGGTCGTCCACCATGCGCTCGCTGCCGTAAAACATCCCCAGCAACCACGGATACCAGGACATCCGCGTCCTTTCAGCTTCGGCGAGCCAGAACCGAGCGCTCTCGCGATCGTCCAGAGTCATGTAAATCCATGCCGGCGCAAGCGGCACTGCCTCCCAGGCTGCGGCGACCTCGCGCGCTTTGTCTTCGAGTCCTGCAGCCGCGTAACTCACCCCAACAAAAATCGACCACGGCGGCCTGTCGAGTCTGCGATGCGCGTCGATCGCCTCGTCGAACTGCCCCAGTTCAGAGTGGATCATGCCGAGCACCGCCCATCCCATTGGATGCTCCGGATCCAACCTGATTGCTTCACGGGCCAGCCCAAGGGCCTCCTCGTACCGACATGCATCAGCGTATTGCCACGCCAACGCCCCAACCATGTATGGGGACAGCGGATTTAGCTCCACCGTCTTTTCGCCAGCAGCCAGCGCTTGTTCTTCGAACTCCGGTCCAAGTAACTCGTATAACCAGGCTAAATCGTAATATGCCAGGGCAAGGTTCGGGTTTAGCTCAATTGCGCGCTTCAGCGCCTTTTCAGCGCCTTCAAAGTCCCACTCGAACATTGACAAATAGAGACCCACCGCCGTGTGCGCCTCGGCAAGATCCGGGTCTAACCTGAGTGCAATTTCGGCCGCAGCCTCGGCCTTTGCACCGATGCCCTCGATGGGTGGTGGGGAGGGTGAATGCACGATATTCGCGTAACCGTAGGCCAGTCCGGCGTAGGCCAGCGCATTGTCCGGGTCCTGCCGCACAACCTCCTTGAGGATTTCGACACCGCGCAGGTCTGCCTCCGGCGTATCCTGGAAAAACTGGTACATCCCTTGCAGGTACTGGCGATGAATTGCCGGTTGCACAGGAGCGGATTTGACCAGTGTCGCCTCTTCGCGAGGCGTGAGCCGAATCTTGATTACTTCGCCAATTGCTCGGGCCATTTCGTTCTGCAGATTGATGATGTCGGTAATCTCGCCCTCAAAAGTGTCAGCCCACAAGTGCAGATCCGATGCCGCATCGATCAGCTGTACAATGACCCGCACGCGATCTCCCAATAAAAAACGCCTTCCGGCGCTACCGATACGTTTTCTAACGGCAGAACGGCGATGGAATTCGGGTCGATGTCACGTGTCGCCGGCGCCCGCGCGACAGCTGTCTGCATATCAGCGAGACGCTGCCCCACCCCAAGAGCGGTGCCGAGCATGACCAGGGCCAGCGCCGTCAGGATGCCGTAGTCAATTCGGGTCAGGGGGCGAACCGCTTCCACGCCTTCGTCCACCGACGGGGTGCGCCTGATGCCGGAGGCGGTCAGATCGTAATTCCAGCTGAACAGGACTGCGATGGGAAACCCGACGAGGACGGCAATCCATACGTAGCGTATGGCGTTCTCGGGCATGTTGAATGCGGGTAAGGCTTCGCTGGCGACCTGGACCAGCACCCAGGCCGCAACGATGTATAACGCCGTCATCTGGAGTACCCGGCGACGCCTTAGTTCCGCGACCAGACGACTGAACCCGCCCATTGCCGCTCTCTTCGCAGTATCTGCTGTTACAGAAGACCTTTGGATTTTACGCGCCGGCTTCCGGAGCCGGTCAATTCTGGGATATACGTAGCCGGCGTCCTGCTACTCCAGTTCGTAGGCAAGCAGGACATTTCCGGGCATCTGGCCGAACATCCCGTAACCCGAGTACAGGAACAGGCGAGAATCACTGACCACCACACCACTCAGGTCGATCGCGCCGCCATGCCCCTCGATGCCATTGTCCGCCTCGTAAGCGCGATTGGTATCTATCACCCGCAGGACGTCGCCGGACCTCGCATCGAGCATGCGCAATTTGCCATCGAGCGCGCCAGCGTAGAGGACGCCGTTGGCATAGAGTGGCGCCGCGGAGTGGCCGTAATAGAAAGAACACTGCGGCCAGGGGTCTTGCGGTTCGCCTTCCTGCATCGCGACAAGGCCGACACGAGGCGCCGACGAAGGGCCGAGTTCACAGCCTCGCTCGACGAGATGTGACCAGCGAATCTCGCCGCTCGCAAGATCCAGCGCATGGATGCCGGGCTTCGGGACGTAACCTTCACGTTGTCGCGGCGGGTCGGCAATCGTGACCCAGACGGAGTCGCCGGACGTCGATACGCCCCAGTGGATACCACCGTTCGTCGTGCCCTGGCTGAGGCGCGTCTGCCAGATCACGGCACCGCTGCGGTCCGGATCCAGCGCATAGACGACACCGGATTTCTGACCGGCAACGATAATGTCCTTGCTATCGCCATTTTGCGTCATCGTGATAGCGCCGCCAAAGTCAAAATCGGGACCGGCGTTTTCGCCGGTTTGCATGTCGAGCGCGATGACCGAATCGCTGTTGTGGGTCGCGGGCGCCGACATGTTCTGCGCGGTACCGATGTAGATTCGGCCGCGACCGGCGTCGATCGCTGGCGTCGTCCATACCGCGGCGCCGGACGGACCCCAGATGTCGGTACCAGCGCTTGTCGTGCCGACCTTGCTCGCGTGCGGCGTGGTCTCGTATTTCCAGATTGGCGAGCCGTCAATCGCATTGAGCGCGACGACGCCACCATGGGAACGGCAGCACGGATAAGCATCGACGCCTGCCAATGCCGTTTCGAATGTCGAGATCGGCACGTAAAGCACGTCGTCATGAAAAGCCAGCGACCCACTGATTACAGAGACCGGGAACCATCGCTGTGATGACCGCCAGCGCATCAGACCATTGCTGGCATTGAGGGCGTAGACCGTTCCCATGTCGTCGGCGAAATACAACGTCGACTTGCCATCGCTTGTCGTGTCCAGGTTCAGCGATGATCGCACCGTGCTGTCGGCGCTGAATCGCCAGTGGACGCAGCCGGTCTGCTGGTCGATGGCAAGCACGTTGCCGTTCGCAGTGCCCAGAAACAGGACGCCGTCCGCGGCGACAGGCTGCGACCGCATCTCGGTGGCGCTCGGAATCGCGAGCGACCACTTGAGTTCCAGGTTGGCAACGTTACCTGGAGAAATTGCAACACCCGATTCGACCGAACGCCGATTGCCTGTACCAAAGCCCCAGTTGTCCTCGTCCGCGGCACGGATATCCAGCGGACCGTTTTGTTGACATGCCTGCGTGTCGATCCACTCGTCGCGCGCCTGGGTATTGGCGCTGCTCAGGTATTTTGAAATGGCATAGCGCTCGTCGCTCGTCAGGTGCGCCGCCTGTTGCATCATCATGCCGAACTCGAGCGATCGCGAGACGCGTGTGAATGGCATCTGTTTCAGTGTCGCGAGTTCAGGCGCTTTCATTTCAGGCAGCGAATGGCAGGAATCGCAATGCTGCTCATACAGGACTGCACCTTGCGCCTCGACCGGATCGGCCGGCACGCCCGGGTCTATGTGAATCAGCGTCGGCTGGCCGTCCTCGATCATCCAGCTCGGGAAGTGCGAGTTGCTTGTGAACACGCTGCCGTCTTCGGCAATCTCGATATCGCGCGTAAACGTGCGCCGCCGCGACATCGGGTAGGTGCGCCACGTCTCGGTCTCTATATGGAACGACATGACCGTGTCTGACTGGTTGCCATTGACCCACACCACGCCGCGTTCGCGGTCGACGTTTAGCGCGTAAGGCGTCTCGGAGATGACAGGCAACTCGAATGTCGAAAACTCCGCGGTTACCGGGTCGTACATCGCCAGCAAACCATCGGAGAATGCGACTATCCAGATATTGCCATCGGCATCGATACGCAAGCGGCGCGGACCGTGAAACGGTGTCTCGATGACCGTAACGTCGTCGGTATCCGGATCGATGACCGCAATATCATCGGCATAAAGCCGTGCAATCCAGACACGGCCGTCGACAGGTGATACATCTATGCCATAGGGCATCGGGAAGCCGCTCGTTTCCCAGTCAAGATCGGGGCGACTGCCTACATAGCCACGGTCGAGACGGAACTTGATGACCTTCAGCGCCGCCCATTCATAAATACCGCGCGACGGTATGTCATAGATCGTGAACCTTTCCGTTTCACGATCGAACATCGCCACTTGCGACGACAATGCCAGGGTAAACCAGACGCGATCCTGCTCGTCGGTGCGGATCGTATGCGGGTAGAAACCCTCGTCCATTTCGTAGCGGAAAAACTCGCCTGTGTCGGGATCGAACTCAACGAGCTCCTGCTGCATCGATGGCGTCAGGAAAATGTGGCCGTCCTGCGGCGATATCGCAAATGAATGCACACCCATATAGTTGTCGGTCTTCGGGTACGTGCCCATGCGATTGCCGAGGATGCCACCCTGTTGTGCGCCCTCATCATGCGGCACCTTGAATACCTCATACTCGCCGGTTGCAGGATCAAACGCATAGATCCGGTCCATCAGGTTGTCGCCGATATAGACCTTGCCGTTCGGGTGCAGGATGAAGTCGTGCATCTGCGAAAAACTGTCGCCGATTGGCCACTCGGTGATCGTCGCTGCGGACAGATGCGGCTCCCAGGCTTCAAAATCCGGCAGCTCGGCATGCCGTGCGACGAGATCTTCGAGAGCACCGACGATGCCTTCGGGCAAATCATCGACAAAGTCCTCGCTCGCCATCGCACCGTACATCTGCATGCGATCGATAATGTCGGCCCACTGCTCTTCGGTGCGCGATGTACGCATGAACACCGACGCCTGCTGGTGGCAGAAACCGCAGTGGCGCAGGAAATGTTCGCGGTAACGTGACGGATTCTCGGCCCAATCGAAGTCGAGCTCCGCCAGCCACAGGTTGGCGGGCTTGGACTCGGCGATTTCGCGTTCATCGGTCAGCGCGCGCAATGAAACACTCAATTGAACACCATCATCCGCGGCCGAGAGGTTTGCATCGGCAAAGCCTTGCTTGCGCACCCGGTAACGACGCTCACCCATATGCGTTACCGCAGCAAACTCGGCAACACCTTGCGCATTCGTAAATCGCGTATGTTGCGGCAATGCCTGGTTGACGACGCCGGGCCGCGGATATCCATTGTCGGATGCATCAACAAAAGCGTCGCCGATAATCAGGCGCGTCACCATCGCGGTCTCGAGAGGCTCACCGTTTTCGTCGGTGACCGTAACCGTCGCCGCCGACGATACGGCCGTTATTAATAAGAGCAGGAGGAAACTTACTCGAATGAGCATGCAGCAAACTCCGGCAGCCCCTCTGCCTTTTGCCCGAACCTCACCACTGCAGGCCGGTCATGTTCGCGCACCTCGCCAGGATATTTCGCCTGCAGGAAGCGCCATGCGACCGCGGTACTTATGTCTGCCTGGGTAATTTGATCACCGAACAGCCAGCCATCTCCGTCAATTGCCGCAACAGCCGCCTCGAGCCAGTCAAATGCCTCGGCAGCCTGGTCCCGCACTCTCTGCAGCCATGGCTCGTACTGGAACTCGGCCGGACGCATGTCCAGTTCATAGATCTGTGCGACGACCTTGTCCATCCCTGTCAGTGCCACGCCGATGACCTGCAAGGCGCGCCGCCGCTCGTCAATATTGTCGGGCATCAGCGAGCGGCCTGTGATCGTTTCCACGTAACTGATGATAAGTGTCGACTCGACCATCATCTCGCCATCATCCAGCACCAGCGTCGGCGCCTTGGCGAGTGGATTGATCGTCCTGAACGTGTCGTAACCGGCGACGACCGATTGCGAAACATGTTCGAACTCGATGCCGAGCAAACGCATCGTGATTGCGAGCCGCCGCACATACGGCGAATCGAGCATACCCACCAGTTTCATTCCTTCTCCCCTGTAGGGGCCCGCCCCTGCGGGCGGCCCGGCAGAACCAGGTTCAGTCGTGCATTCTACCTCTAAGCATTTGTAACGATTGCGGGAATTTGGCAATTCGACGATGATCGGCGATAAATTCGGGGGATCACAATGACTGACAACGACACGCAGGAATTCAACCGCGACGAGATGCCGTTTGTTGCACCGTGCCGGAAACTGTCGCCCTGGGCGCCATTTAAATGGGTCAGGTTAGGCGTGAAAGACCTCGTGCACGCGCCGCAGCAATCGATGATCTACGGCCTTGCCGTGGCCATCCTGATCGCGGTCGTCAGTTTGCTCGCCTGGCTCAAGGGCAGTCAGTGGATCATGTTCGCGATGCTCGGCGGATTCGTCTTTCTCGCACCTCTCACCTGCATCGGCCTGTACGCGATCAGTGCGCAACTGGAACGCGGCCAGACCGTATCCATGGCGCGCAGCCTTCGGGCGGCTTTTCGTCGCCACCTCGGCAATGAAATGATCTTCGCCATCGCCCTGCTCGTCATCTTCCTCGTCTGGGCGCGCGCCGCCGTCATGGTCGGTGTCTTCTTCCCGTCCGAGGGCGAGGTTACGATTCGTGACCTGTGGCCCTACCTGACATTCGGCAGCCTGGTCGGCTCGGTGTTCGCTGCCGTAACGTTCTGCGCCAGCGCGTTCTCGCTGCCCATGATCATGCATCGGGACGTGGACAGCATTACGGCCATCGTGACATCGGTTAATGCAGTGCTCAGGAATCGCCGCGCAATGTTGCTGTGGCTGACCATCATCGTATTCGGACTCGTGCTTGGCCTGATGACGGCGTTTGTCGGGCTGATCGTCATCATCCCGGTCATCGGCTACGCCGCCTGGCACGGCTATCTCGAGACTATCGATGCGGAGCAGTTCCCGCGGCACGAGGTTGGCATTACGTCAGTGCCGAGAAAAACCGACTGACGCCGTCATTGCGAGCCCGCAATCTCCCGCGCGACATAACTCGCGCCAAGCAGGCCGGGCTGCGGGTGTGTAATCAGCTGCGTCGGGATGCGCTCCATGATCGCACGATGCCGACCCTTGTTTTCGAATCCCGAGCGAAAGCGGCTGCTCGTCAGGAGCTCGGGGTAACGTGGCACGATACCTCCGGCGATGTAGACCCCATCATTGGCGCCGACGGCCAGCGCGTAGGTGCCGGCAAATTGCCCGAGTATTTCGAAGAACAGGCCCACGGCTTCCATGGCGTGCTCATCCGATGCCTGCGCCGCCGCGAATATCTCTCTGGCGGCCAGCCTGGGCAGCTTCAGCCCATGAATCTGTCCGAGCGCCCAGTAGATATTCTCGAGGCCGGACCCGGACACGACGCGCTCCGTTGAAACCCGGTCAAATTTCTCCCGCAGGGCGACAAAGACATCGATCTGCACTTTGGTTTCAGGAGCAAAGCCGCCATGGCTGGCCTCGCCGGCAATCGGCAGCAAAAGGTCGCCGCGTTTCTTCAGGCCGACAGCGCCCAACCCGGTACCCGGCCCGACGATGGCGACGGAATAGTCATCCGGCGGAAGCGGTTCGGGATCGGGCAGCCCGACGGACAGGCAATCGTCTTCGGTCAGTGCCGGCACGCAATAGGCGATGGCCTCGAAATCATTCATCAGGCGCACAGCGTCGGTGGAAAAAGCTTTGCCAAGGTCATCGACATCCAGCACCCAGTGGTTATTGGTGATGTTGATGTGCCGTTCGACCAGCGGGCCTGCCGCCGCGAGACAGATGACACCCGGCGCGCTCGCGCCGACCTTCTCCAGGTAGTGACTTATTGCAGCCTCGACTGACGGAAAATCGGCGCACTTCAGCGTCTGTTCCTGCGAATACCCGATTGCCTTTGGATCGGCGAGTGCGAAGCGCGCATTCGTGCCGCCGATGTCTGCGATCAGTAAGGTCTTCTTTGCCATCAGCAGCGACTATACAGGAGCTTATGAGCCAAATATCGTCCCGCCAGACTCCGCGCCGCTGACGTTTTTGCGGAATGTCGCAAACAGGTCGCGGCCCACGCCGGAATGGCTGGCCGAAAGGTCAGGGGCGACACGCTCACGTGCCTCCAGGCCATCAGCAACAACCGTCAGCGTGCCCTGTTCCGAATCGATGCTCACGATATCGCCGTCGCGGATAAGGCCGATTGCCCCGCCATTGTCGGCCTCGGGCGTCACCTGGATAGCGGCGAGCACCTTGCCGGACGCTCCTGACATACGGCCGTCAGTCAGCAGCGCCACCTTGAATCCGCGGTTCTGCAAAACGCCGAGGTACGGGGTCAGCTTGTGCAGCTCGGGCATGCCGTTGGCGCTGGGTCCCTGCCACGGCAAGACGGCAACGAAGTCCTGTTCCAGTTCGTCCTTATTGAATGCCGCAGTAAATTCGGCCTGCGATTCGAATACCCTGGCCGGCGCCTCGATCGCGTGACGTTCGGCATCAACGGCTGAAACCTTGACGATCGCTCGGCCGATATTGCCGTCGACGACGCGCAAGCCGCCTTCCGAATCAAACGGCCGGTCGACAGGCCGCAGTATTTCCTCGTCCAGCGATTCCTTTCGCGCAGGATGCCAGCCAAAGCTGCCGTTCAGCGACGGCTCGACACAGAAGCGATGCAGCCCGTCACCGAGAATCGTTTTCACATCATCGTGCAACAGGCCGGCATCAAGTAACTGGCCAATCATGAACCCGAGGCCACCTGCTGCATGAAAGTGGTTTACGTCTGCCTGCCCATTCGGGTACACGCGCGCCATGAGCGGTACCGCATGCGACAGTTCGGCGAAGTCGTCCCAGTCGATAACGATGCCTGCGGCCGCGGCAATCGCAACGAGGTGCAAGGTATGGTTGGTCGATCCGCCGGTCGCAAGCAGGCCAACGATCGCATTGACGATCGCCTTCTCGTCGACGACCTGGCCAATCGGAATGTAGTTATCGCCGAGGTCGGTAATCTCGAGGACCGCACGCACGGCGTCTCGGGTCAATGCGTCACGTAGCTCGGTGCCCGGATTGACAAACGAGCCGCCCGGTAACTGCAGCCCCATAAACTCCATCAGCATCTGGTTGCTGTTGGCTGTGCCATAGAATGTGCAGGTGCCCGGTGCGTGGTAGGCCGCGGACTCGGACGCCAGCAGTTCACTGCGCCCGACCTTCCCGGCCGCATACTCCTCGCGAGTGCGCGCTTTTTCCTTGTTCGACAGGCCTGACACCATCGGGCCCGCCGGCACGAAAGCAACAGGCAGGTGCCCGAAGGACAGAGCACCAATCACAAGGCCGGGAACGATCTTGTCGCAGATGCCGAGGCAAAGGGCCGCATCGAACATTTCATGTGACAACGCAACCGCGGTGGACAAGGCAATAACGTCGCGACTGAACAGTGACAGGTCCATGCCGTCCTGGCCCTGGGTTACGCCGTCACACATGGCGGGCACACCGCCGGCAAACTGCGCGGTAGCGCCATATTCGGCCGCCGTCTTCTTGATCAGCGCAGGAAACCGCTCGAATGGCTGGTGTGCGCTGAGCATATCGTTATAGGCAGAGACGATGCCGATGTTCGCGGACGTTGAACCGGACAGTGCTTCCTTTTCGATCGCACTGCTGGCCGCCATCGCGTGCGCAACATTGCTGCAGGAGAGCTTGTCGCGCGACGGACCATCGGAAGCAGCCTTGGCAATCTTGCGCAGGTACTTATCGCGCGACTGCTTGCTGCGCTCGGCAATTCGTTCAGTGACTTTCTCGATAACCGGATTCATACGTATTCCTTTATGGCGCCCAGTACAGGTGTACGGGCGCCTTCTTCTGTTTCAGCAAACTGGCGACGGGCAGCAGGCTGCCCGACTCTTTCGCCTGCTCGTAAACCTTGCGCTTCGCCGCACCGAACATCAGCAGCACGACCGCATCGCTGCGCGCAATGGCGGCCAGCGTCAGGCTGACGCGCGGGTGCGGACTGCTCGCTGTCTGTATGGGAATACAGAGCTGCTCGTTATCGACGTCCAGCCCGGCCTCGAGGTTGGGAGCATCGGGGAAAAGCGATGCAAAATGGCCGTCTTCACCCATGCCGAGAAGCGCGCACGCGAACGGGAAAGGCAGACCCCGTATTTGCCGGTCAATCTCGTCGCAGCGCGCCTCGATGCCCCTGGAAGAATGGAATACAGGCAACAGGTTTGCTGCCGACGCGCCGTTAATGAGCAGCGTTTCGCGCACCAGCTTTTCATTGCTGTCGTCATCGTCCGGTGCGACCCAGCGCTCGTCGCTGAGGACGACGTGGGTCCGGTCCCAATCGAGTGACATATGGGCCAGCTCATCGAAGCATCGCGCGGGAGTCGTACCGCCGCTGACGACGAGCGACGCCTTTCGTTGCGCGTTCAGCCGCCCCGAAAGTCGTTTCGCGATTTCCTGCGCGGCCGCAACGGACGCTTCTTCGCGCGTCTCGAAAATATTCTCTGTGTTTTCGTTACTCATTTGGGTACCACTCACGTCCATCGCGGTCGAGCAGCATCATCGCTGCGGCCGGGCCCCAGGAGCCGGCAACATAGGATTCGACTTTCTGGTTGGTCACTTCCCAACCTTCGATGATGCTATCTATGAATTTCCATGCCGCATCGACTTCATCGCGGCGCATGAACAACGCCGGGCTGCCGCGCAACACTTCCATGAGCAGGCGCTCGTAGGCATCGGGATAACGGATGGCGAAGGTCTCTTCGAAGCTCAGGTCCAGCGACACGGGGCGCAGATCGAAACCACCCGGGCCGGGTTCCTTCGCCATCAGTGACAGCTTGACGCCCTCGTCGGGCTGCAGCCGGATTGTCAGCCGGTTGGGCACGACATCGTACTTCTGTTCCGGAAAAATCGAATGCGGCACGTCCTGGAACTGCACAACGATCTCCGAGTGCTTCGTCTTCAGGCGCTTGCCCGTGCGCACATAGAACGGCACGTTCGACCAGCGCCAGTTATCAATCTCGAGCTTGAGCGCGACGAACGTCTCGGTATGGCTTTCGGACTCACCGAGTTCCTCTTCATAACCCGTCACTGTCTCACTGCGGATTGCACCAGCCGCGTACTGCCCGCGAACCGTATTGCTGCGCACGGCCTCGCCGTCGATCGGCCGCAGCGCCCGCAGCACCTTTATCTTTTCGTCGCGCACGGCATCGTGATGCAGGCTCGCGGGCGCTTCCATCGCGGTCAGGCAGACGAGCTGCATAAGATGGTTCTGCACCATGTCGCGCAGTGCGCCGACCCGATCGTAGAATTCGATCCTGCCGCCGACACCAAGATCCTCGGCAACAGTGATCTGTACATGGTCAACAGAACCGCGGCGCCATAGCGGCTCGAACAGCGAATTTGCGAAGCGCAGCGCGAGCAGGTTCTGCACCGTTTCCTTACCGAGGTAATGGTCGATACGGTAGATCTGGTTTTCGCGAAAACACTTGCCGACCTGGTCGTTGATCTGCGAAGCCGATTCGAGATCGTGGCCGAGCGGTTTCTCGAGCACGATGCGGCTGAGTTCTGTTACGAGACCGTTCTTCTTCAGGCCTTTGGCGATCGGCCCGAACAGGCTCGGCGCGGTCGCCAGGTATGCGACGCGAATGCGATCTTCCTTGCCCGACAGCAACTTGATGAGCGCATCCCAACTGGACGGTTGGGACGCATCGATCTGTGCATACTGGATTCGCCCGCTGAAGGTCTTCCAGAGTTGGGCATCAAAATCGTCCGCCACAAGATTGCGCCGCAACGCCTCCTCGACGTCCGCGAGGTATTGCTTGCGGCTCAGCTTGCTGCGGCCCAGCGAGATGATGCGACTGGCCGCGGTGAACTGGCCGTCGCGATCGCGATGGTATAGCGCGGGCAACAGCTTGCGCATCGCCAGGTCGCCAGTACCACCGAAAATGATCAGGTCGAAGTCATCGACCGGGAGTAGTTTTGCCATCAGTACTTCTCAGAAATTTCTGAAATTTTACTACCTATACGACAGGTTTGTGACGAAAACATTGATTTTTTCGCTAGATTTATGTAGTTTTGCTACATGTTGATGCAAATCAAAGACCTTACACCAGAGCTTAGCAGGGCCGAACAGCGCGTCGCGCGCTGGGTCGTACAGCACCCCAAGCAGGCCTCCCGATCCACCCTCGCCTCGATCGCCGCCGAGTGTGACGTCAGCGAGCCGACCGTCATTCGCTTCTGCCGCCACATCGGGCTGGACGGCTTCCGCGAGTTCACGATTCGCCTGACAGAGGACCTGAGCCGCCCTGTCAGCAACGTGCACAACAATGTCAGCGCGGACGACACCGCATCGGACGCGGTAACCAAGGTCATGGACGCCTCGATTGCGTCGCTGATCGATATGCGCGCGATCATGTCGTCCCTGCCGGTGGACGCGGCCGTTGCCGCGATGACCCGCGCCCGCCAGATAGCATTTGCCGGCCTCGGCGCCTCGGGCCATGTGGCGGCCGATGCTTGCCAGAAGTTTTTTCGCCTGGGCACGCCTTGCACGGCGCTCACCAATACACCCGACATTCTGCAGTTCGCGGGCGTATCCGAAATGGGCGACGTGATGATATTCATCTCCCACGGCGGCCGTTGGCCCGAACTGGCTCGCGCCGCCGAGCTTGCGCGGCGACGCGGCGCGATCGTCATTGCATTGACGGACCAGGGCTCGCGGCTGGCATCGCTGGCCAACATCGTGTTTCCCTGCGAGGGCGTCGAGGACGCCAGCATCTACACACCGATGAGTTCCCGGCTCGCACACCTCGCGCTGCTGGATGCCTTGCAGGTCGCGCTCGCGCTCGTCCTCGGCGACACGGCCGTCGACAAGCTCAAAAAGTCGCGCCAGGCCCTGCAGTAATTTAACACCTACTCCTGCCGCTGATAGACGCGCACGTAATCGATCAGCATCCGCTGCGGAAAAACGGAGTCGTCGATCGGCCCACCGGCACGGCCCCAGCCGCCCCCGATGGCGACGTTCAGGATGAGGTGAAACGGCTGGTCGAAAGGCCATTCCTGCCAGCCATTACCCTCGTTGATGTAGGTCAGATACACGGTATCGTCCACAAAAATGTCGATGCGTTCGGGCGTCCATTCGAGAGCGTACACGTGAAATTCGTCGGCGACGTCATCGACCAGGATGCGTCCCTTGCGCTGGTTCCAAAGCGGCCATGGATACGACTTGGAATGGACGGTGCCGTGCACATGCCCCATCTGGTACCCGACGTGCTCCATGATGTCGATTTCCCCAGAGTTCGGCCACGCGTCGCAGTCGTCGCTGCCCTGCCAGTCGTCGCTGCCTTGCCGGCCTTCGTCGTCCTCGCAGGTTGTTGCGTAATGAAACGGTTTGCTCGACAGCATCCAGATCGCCGGCCAGGTGCCCTGCCCCCGGGGCAGCTTCGCCCTGACCTCGACGCGCCCGTACAGGATGTCGACCTTGCCACTCGATTGCAGGCGACCTGACGTGTAGTGCCCGCCGTCGTAGTCTTCCTTGTGCGCCTCAATGACGAGGTGTCCGTCCTCGACACGGACGTTGCGAGGCCGCGCCGTGTATACCTGGTCTTCGTCGTTGACGACACCCGTGGTCCATTCCTCGATATTCCAGTTTGCCGGGTCCGGTGCACCGTCGTCGTCGAACTCGTCGCTCCAGGCGAGTTCGCCCGTATCAGCAGTCCCGCCGGGATGGCGTACGACGAGCGCGCTCAGCAGCGGCTGCTTGTGTTGTGCTGCGAAGTGAATGTTCAGTTCGCCATCGTTGACTACGACATTGGGCACCGTGACACTGAGCGCTGCACGTACCTGGCCGTCGCGCCACAACATGACATCTATGTCGCCGATGATCCTGCTTCCCTCGGCGAACGCATCGAACACGCGATCGTCACGTTCGATATCGGCAGGTTCTGCAAAATGCAGGGTGATGTCATATGTGCCGTTGGCTACAGGATGGGCGATTTTGATATCGCCTTCGCGATAGCTCTCGTAGAGCGCGGGATCCTGCGACCCCTTGACCGACCTGATCGTACCGAGCTCGCCCCCCGACACTGACTCATCAGCGGCATATTCGGTGCCGTCGACCGCCGAATAGGCACCGCCGCCGACGTTCACGGCCCACACCACGTCCGACTCCTCCGGTGGCGTGCCGCACGATGCCAGCATGGCCAGTGACAGCCAGATCGCTTGTGTCGGGAGCCGTTTCTTCATAATTCGCGTAACCCCAGTGGACTTTTGCCGGATGACGCACTATTGTTGTTGACAGCGCTGTCAAATGCAACCGGAACGATCTTTCCCGCCCCGGCTTCAGTTCGGCGGAATCGGTATAAATTACTGTTTTCTATACTGAAAATAGCGTTGTCACGGCGAACTTGTGGGATACTGCTGGGAAAATGGAAGACAGGATTTCGAGAATAGTCATCGTGGGCGGCGGCAGCGCCGGCTGGCTGGCTGCCGGCGTCATTGCAGCAGAACATCACAGCGACCCCGGTACGCAGCCGCCGTTGGAGCTGGTGCTCATCGAATCACCGGATGTACCGACCATCGGTGTCGGCGAAGGTACCTGGCCGTCGATGCGCACTACCCTGCAGCGCATCGGCCTGTCCGAGACCGACTTCCTCCGCGAGTGTGATGCGAGTTTCAAACAGGGCACATGGTTCCGCAACTGGATAAGCGGCAACGGCGATACCTACAGCCATCCATTTACCGTTCCAGCGGACTTCGCCGACATCAACCTCGTACCGCATTGGGCGGCATTGGCCGATGCACCGGCGTTTGCCGATGCCGCAACACCGCAGACGGCGTTGTTTGCTGACTGCCTCGCACCGAAGCAGATCACGACACCGGAATACGCCTTCGTCGTGAACTACGCGTATCACCTCGATGCCGGCAAGTTTGCCGAGCTGCTTCGCAAGCATTGCACCGGGAGGCTTGGCGTCAAGCACCTCGAGGCAAACGTGTTGCAAGTCAATGCGGCGGAAAACGGCGATATCCGGTCGGTCACCACCGACAGTGCCGGTGAAGTTGCCGGCGACCTGTTTATCGACTGCACCGGGACAAAAAGCCTGCTGCTTGGTGCCGATACAGTCGTGCACGCATGCAACGGCGCAAACGGCTGGCTGGATCTGGGACATCGGCTTACCGACGCGTCGCGGTACCGGCCACGTTTACTCGAGTGCCCACGTATCCGATGACGAAGCAAGCGCCCAGCTGCTGGACTACATAAAAGAGGTAGCCGGCGACCAGGCAGCCGCTGATGTTGTGCCACGCAAGATCCAGTTTCGGCCCGGCCATCGGCAGGAGTTCTGGCACCGAAACTGCGTCGCTATTGGCATGTCCTCGGGCTTTATCGAGCCGCTCGAGGCATCGGCGCTGGTGATGATCGAGCTGGCCGCAGGAATGATTGCGGACCAGTTGCCCGCGACGCGGGAGGTCATGGACATTGTCGCCAGACGCTACAACCGCAAGTTCCTGCGTCACTGGAGCCAGATCATCGAATTCCTGAAGCTGCACTACGTGCTGAGCACACGCGATGACTCTCCCTACTGGAAGGAGAATCGCGCTTCCGCATCGATCCCGGACAGGCTCGCCGAAAAGCTGTCGTTATGGCGCTACCTGAGCCCCTGGCACCAGGACGCCGAAGCCGTCGATGACCTGTTTCCCACGGCAAGCTACCAGTACATTCTGTACGGCATGGGTTTCGAAACAGCGTCACGGCATACTGGCAGTTATCAAAAAGGCCAGCGGCAGGCGGCGGAGCTGTTTCGCAAGAATGCCGCGCGGGCAACACAGTTACAGCAGGCCATGCCAGGCAACAGGGAACTGCTGAACAAGGTCCACGAGTTTGGATTCCAGAAGCTGTAATCAGGAATACTGGGTGTAGAGTAATAATATGAGTCAATACGAAACCCTGAATACGGAAAAACACCGGCAACTGCACGTCAAAACGGGCTATAGCGCAGCGCTCGGTGACGCGGTCATGTACGCGATGACCTACCCCCTGGAATTCAGGGACATCCAGAACTGCTATCCAATCCTGTTTACCAAGGATTCGAATACCGGCGGTTTTTTCCCTGCCGCTGTGCTCGGGTTCGAAGCAAACCAGAACCTGTTTCTGAAAGACGACAGTTGGGACGCGCCTTACGTCCCTGCCCTGGTGCAGCGGCAGCCGTTCCTGATTGCGACGGGTGGAGAGGACGACAACAAACCGCCGGTCGTATCACTGGACCTCGAACACCCACGGGTCAGCCAGGATGAAGGTGAAGCCTTGTTTGACAGCGACGGCCAGCCTTCAGAGTTTCTGAACAAGAAGATCGCATTGTTGGACAAGCTGCATCGCGGGCTGCAACACAGCGTCGGTTTCATTGACACACTATTGCAGCACGAATTGCTGGAGCAGATAACGCTGGACATTGTGTTCAACAATGGTGAGAAGAAGAGCCTGCAGGGCTTCTATAGCATTGCGGAGGAGCGCCTCTATCATCTGAAGGGAGACGTTCTGGAGTCGCTGAACCAGGCCGGTTACCTGCAACCTGTCTTCATGGCCGTCGCTTCGCTGTCCCGGATGCGCGACCTGATCGATCGCCGTAACAGGCTCCCTGTTTAGCAATCAACCGGTGTGTGACGATGAGCAGCCAGCATGTCCTGAATGAGATCAGCCGGACGATCGACGAGAGATCTGGCGTTACCGTCGCAGATCTCGATGATGACCTGTTAGAGTCCGATCAGCCGCTCGTGTTGCGAGGGCTGGCCGCCGATTGGCCCGCCGTAAGGCATGGCCTCGAATCTGCGGACAGGATGATCGAGTACCTGCAGGGTTTCGACTCCGGCAAGGTCGTAACGGCCCTGTTCGCGTCACCCGAAGCGGGAGGCCGACTCTTCTACACGGAAGACATGACTGCCTTCAATTTCGAGTATCGGCGCATGGCGCTCAAGGACGCCGTGCAGCAGGTCAGATCACACATTGACGAGCCTTCTGTACCTTCGGTCTACATTGGCTCCACCAATATTGATCACTGGCTGCCGGGTTTCCGGGAGCACAACGACCTTCCGGTCAGGCATCTCGAACCGTTGGCCAGCATCTGGATTGGCAACCAGAGCACGGTGTCTGCTCACTATGACTTCCCGGCCAACATTGCCTGCGTAGTGGCGGGACACCGGCGTGTCATCCTTTTTCCACCCGAGCAGCTGGCCAATCTGTATGTAGGCCCTCTTGAGTTCACGCCGGCAGGACAGCCGATCAGCCTGGTGAACTTCGCTGCCCCCGATTACGAGCAGTTTCCGAGGTTTCGGGAAGCGGTGAAAAGCGCCCGAATAGCAGAACTGGAGCCGGGCGACGCCCTGATCGTTCCGAGCATGTGGTGGCACCACATGGAAGCCCTGGATCCGTTCAACGTGCTCGTGAATTACTGGTGGCGCAGCTCACCTTCCTTTATGGGGCCTCCACTCAGTGTCTTGCAGCACGCGATAATGAGTCTTCGGGACCTTCCGCAAGAGCAAAGAAAACAATGGCAGAATCTGTTCGACTTCTATGTGTTCAATCCTGCGCCGGAAAACTTCGAACACATCCCGGAAGCCGCCCGCGGCGTACTGAAACCCATTGACGAGCAGACCGCGCAGCAGATTCGCAAGATGCTAAGAGACAAACTGTTATAGGCCGATAAATCAATGTCATCAGGCAAAGTACAAAATGTTGTTGTTGTGGGCGGCGGTACCGCGGGCTGGACCGCGGCCGCAGCTATGGCAAAGCTGATCGGCGCCAACCTGAATATCACGCTGGTGGAATCGGATGCCATTGGCACGGTGGGTGTCGGCGAGGCGACGATTCCGCCGTTCCGAACGATGCATCGTCTGCTGAAAATAGACGAGGCCGATTTCCTTTCGAAAGTGCAAGGCTTCACTCCTTCGGCGTCACAGGCCAGGGCTGCTGGGCAGCAGGCTTTCAGCACTTCTGGCTCAAGGCGAAGGCGCTCGGTTTTGCCGAAGACTACAGCTGCTACGCCCCGGAACTGATGGCTGCGAATGCAGGCAAATTTGCCCTGCTGCAACAGGATGCGCTGAGCTATGCCTACCATATCGATGCGACGGCCTATGCCGGGCTCCTGCGCGAGCAGGCAGAGAAGGATGGCGTCACCCGGGTCGAAGGCAGGATCGTCGACGTGCATCGGACCGAGTCCGGCGACATCTCCGAAGTCGTGCTGGAATCGGGCCAGGTTGTGACAGGAGACCTGTTCATCGACTGCAGCGGTTTCGCCAGCTTGCTGCTGGACAAAACTCTCGGCACGGACTTCGAGGACTGGACTCACTGGCTCCCCTGCGATCGAGCTATCGCCGTGCAGACCGAAGCAGTTTCCGATCCCATTCCTTATACCCGCTCGATTGCGAGGGAAAGCGGCTGGCAATGGCGTATCCCGTTACAGACCCGGGTTGGCAATGGCCTCGTCTATTGCAGTGAGTTCATGAGCGACGATGAGGCCACCGCAACACTGCTGGACAATCTCGAGGGCGACGTCATCACCGAACCCAGGGTGTTGCGCTTCCGCACAGGGCAGCGGGTAAAGCACTGGAATCGTAACTGCGTTGGCCTCGGCCTTGCAGCGGGATTTCTTGAGCCACTGGAATCGACAAGCATTCACCTGATCCAGCGCGGCGTAATCCGCCTCATGATGATGTTTCCTCATGGAGGGGTCACGTACTCTGACCGGGAAGAGTTCAATCGCCAGATGGACGCCGAGTTCCGCTACATTCGTGACTTCATCATCATGCATTACCACGTCACGGAGCGAACGGATTCCGAGTTCTGGCGCCGATGCCGCAGCATGCGCATTCCTGAAAGCCTGCAGCATCGACTGGACCTGTTTCGGGATGCAGGGTTGGTGTTCGAGGAAGATCGGGATATCTTCCGCGAAAACAGCTGGGTGCAGGTGATGATGGGGCAAGGCATCGAACCACAAAGCTACCATCCCATCGTCGACATGATGGGTGAGCAGGAATTACGCGACTTCATCAAATTTCAGCGGCAAAAAGTCGAACAGGTCCTGCAGCAGTTACCGTCGCACCAGGACTTCATCGAGAAATACTGTTCGGTAGCAGGAGCCTGAAAGAAGTGGCTGACGCCAAGAAAATCGCGTTCTCGTTCATAACGATCGTTGTCGTTCCGCTGCTGTTTTTTGTACTACTTGAGCTGGGCCTGACGATTGCAGGAGTTGGAACTTCCTTCGAGTACTTCCGTGAAATCGACATCGATGGCCAGACCTATTACCAGGACAACCCGGATTTCGCCGATCAATTCTACCTGCCGTCCCTGAACATAGGCCCGCTGGAGAGTACTTTCAGCAAGGAACGCAGCCCTGACCTGGTCAGGGTGTACGTTCTGGGCGGATCTGCAGCGCAGGGATACCCATACAAGAATCACGGTTTTGACCGGCTGCTGGCGGCCCAGCTCAGGGCTGCGCTGCCTTCGCGAAAAATCGAAGTCATCAATACGGCCATGACGTCCGTCAATTCCCACGTTGTCTATGCAGTCGCCAATTCCCTGCCGAGAGACTCCGCCGACTTCGCCGTGGTCCTGATGGGCAACAATGAAGTCGTTGGACCGTATGGTCCCGGTACCTTTAACCAAAACTTCCTTGAGAACATTACGCTGATCCGGGGACTGCAGGCACTAAAGCGAACGAGAATCTGGCAAGCGCTGAACAATCTCTTCCAGAAGACAAAACCGACCGACGCAATGCAGGACCTCAAGTGGGAAGGGATGCAAATGTTCACCAATTACGGTGTTCCGCATGATGATCCCCGGATGGAGGCTGTTTACAGTCACTACGAGGATAACCTCACGAGCATCATTGACATGCTCCAGGACAAGGGAATCCACGTGATACTGTCCTCGGTGCCCGTCAACCTTCGACACTCGGCACCTTTCCTGTCCGTGCGCCAGGAAGGGCTGACGGACGACGACCTGAACCGGTGGCGCGAACTGACCGGCCAGGGTGCACAAAGCGCAGACAACGGCAACTGGGCTGATGCAGTTACTTATTTTGAAGGCGCGCTGGAGATTGATCCGGACTATGCTGACACTCATTTCAGGCTCGCGTCGGCCCTCGAGAACCTCGGCAAATTTCAGCAGGCCAGGACTCACTATCACCGTGCGCTGGACCTGGACGCCTTGCGCTTTCGAGCCGATACGAAAATAAACCAGATAATCAAGGACGTTGGCGCCGGCATCGAGTCCGCGGCGTTCAGTTTTGTGGACACCGCTGCGGCCTTTGAGCGGGCCAGCCAACCTTATCAACCCGGCTGGAATTTGCTGCTGGAACACGTTCATTACGATTTCGGCGGTAATCACGTACTGGCCGCGGAGATATCCCGTTCGATCGTTTACACCTTGACCGGAACCCGGAATTACCAACCGTTGCCTGGCCCCGAGGTCGCACGTCGAGTCGGGTTTCCCAATCAAGATACGATCGCCGAATTGCGAGACCTGCAGCGGACGATCAAGAAGCCGCCATTTCCAGGGCAAAGCAATTTCGCTGCATTCGACAGCTTCCTCAGCGGCAAAATTGACAGGATTACCAACGCAGTGGGTTCTGAGGAGGAAGTCGTGCAAAGGCGTCGCGACATCGCAATTTCCGGCCTTGCTGACTGGAAAATCTATTTCGAACTGGCCGTATTGAATCAGCGGCTGGGTAATCCGTCGGCGATGTACTACCACCTCAACAAGATTCTTGAGCTGTACCCGCACAATCGCGAAAGTTACATGAAACTTGCCGAAGCATTGAGCAAGGAAGGCAAGTGGCGCGAGGCTATTCCGCACCTTGAACAATCTCTCTATTACACCAGGGGTGATGAGCAAAAGATCGCCGAAACCACTGGCTGGTTGGGTACGGCGTATCTCAGAACAGGGGAATATGAAACGGCTCGGGACCTGCTACTGGAAGTGGTTGAAGAATATCCGGATCAAATTGGGCTGGCATTCAGGGCGTATGGCAACCTGATCAGGTACTCACGTGACAATGGAAAGGCCGACGATCTTGATCACTACGTTGAAGATGTCGAGCGATACGCCAGATCGCTGATCCGAAGCGGCAAAGATAAAGAGTACCCATTGCTGTATCAGCGGATGTCCCAAATTATGGATTTGGCCGGTCTTGGTGAAAAGGCCAGGGAATGGACCGAAGCGCAGGCACAGTAGTTGCGACAAGCGAGCAATATTCTCGGAATTTCGGCGTATTACCATGACAGTGCTGCCGCCCTGTTGAAGGACGGCGAGCTGGCAGCGGCCGCGCAGCAGGAACGATTCTCCCGGAAAAAACACGACGCAGGTTTTCCCGATGATGCAATTCGCTATTGCCTGGAATCGGAGAAACTGCGCCTGGGCGATCTCGACCGAATCGTCTTCTACGACAAGCCGCTCATCAAGTTCGAACGGCTGCTCGAAACATACCTGAGCTATGCGCCCAACGGATTTCGATCGTTTGTCGCGGCGATGCCTGTGTGGCTCAAGGAAAAACTTTATCTCAAAAGTGTTCTCAAGAAAGAGCTTGCGCAACTTGGCGACTGCAATCCGACCGAACTGCCGCCGCTGTTGTTTGCAGAGCATCACCAGTCACATGCTGCCTCGGCTTTTTTCTTCAGCCCGTTCGAACATGCGGCTGTGCTGTGCCTCGACGGTGTTGGTGAATGGGCCACGACAACCACATGGCTGGGCAAAGGTGCAGACCTCGAGCCATTGTGGGAAATCGACTTTCCGCACTCATTGGGACTGCTCTACTCGGCGTTCACTTACTTCACGGGCTTCAGGGTTAACTCCGGCGAGTACAAGCTCATGGGGCTTGCTCCCTACGGCCAGCCAAAGTACGTCGATCTGATTCTCGACAAGCTGCTCGATCTGAAAGAAGACGGCACATTTCGCCTCGACATGCAGTACTTCAACTACTGCACCGGCCTGACGATGACGAACAGCCGCTTCGACGAGCTCTTCGGCGGACCACCACGCAAACCTGAAAGCAACCTGACGCAGCGCGAGATGGACATCGCTGCCTCTATCCAGGTGGTCACCGAAGAGGTCGTGCTACGTCTCACCAGGACGCTGCACGAGGAAACAGGCGAGAAAAATCTTTGCCTCGCAGGCGGCGTGGCCCTCAATTGTGTCGCGAATGGCCGCGTACTCCGGGAGGGGCCTTTCGAAAACATCTGGATTCAGCCGGCCGCCGGCGATGCGGGCGGCGCGGTTGGGGCCGCCGCCATCGCCTGGCACGGCTACGACAAGCAACCGCGGAAGCTGAACGGCAACAGCGGTCCCGCTGCCGACCGCATGCACGGTTCGTATCTCGGACCGGGGTTCGAACCCGGGCAGATTCAACTTGAGCTTGATGCACTGGGTGCGAAGTACACGGCCCTCGACGAGGACACACTGTTTTCCAGGACGGCGCGGCTCATCGCTGACGAGAAAGTTGTTGGCTGGTTCCAGGGCCGCATGGAGTTTGGCCCTCGTGCACTCGGCGGCCGCTCGATCATCGGCGACCCGCGCAGCGCGAAGATGCAGTCGGTCATGAACCTCAAGATCAAGTATCGCGAGTCGTTCCGCCCGTTCGCGCCGTCCGTTCTCTGGGAGCGAGTTTCCGACTATTTCGAGCAGGACACGCCCAGCCCATACATGCTGATCGTCGCTCCGTTACGCGAGGACCTCAGGATCGAACTGACTGACGAGCAAAAAGCGCTCTTCGGCATCGAGAAGCTCAAGCTGAAGCGATCGGAGTTGCCTGCAATCACGCACGTCGATTACTCGGCACGAGTGCAGACCGTTCACAAGGAGACGAACCCGCGCTACCACGCACTGCTGCAGGCGTTTGAGGAGCTCACCGGTTGTGGAGTGCTCGTAAACACGTCGTTCAACGTGCGCGGCGAACCGATTGTCTGCACGCCCACGGATGCATACCGATGCTTCATGCGTACAGAGATGGACTATCTCGTTGTGGAGAACTTCCTGCTGGACAAGAAAGAGCAGCCGGCCTGGATGGACGATACGACCTGGCAGGACGAATTCGAGCTCGACTGACATGGCAATCAATCACAAGATTCCCGAACTGGACAGCAAAGGCCTGCGCGATTTCGGCCTGACGTTCGGCGCGGCCATCGTCATTATCTTCGGCTTGTTGTTACCGTGGTTGCTCGAGGTGGACTGGCCGGCCTGGCCGTGGATCGTCGCCGCACCGCTGTGGTTGCTGGCGCTGGCCCAGCCAGTGTGGCTGCGCTGGACTTATCGCGCGTGGATGCACTTCGGCCTGCTCGCGAACCGCGTGATGACACCGCTCGTGCTCGGCATCGTGTTTTTCGTTATGATTTCGCCGATGGCGATGGTCAGGCGCCTCAGGGGCAAGGACCCCATGCGGAGGACGCTCGACCCGAACCGCGAAAGCTACCGGGTCAAAAGCACCAGGAGCCCGAAAGAGAAACTGGAGAAACCTTTCTGATGCTGGATTTCCTGGCAGACCTCTGGGCCTTCATGCGGGAGCGCAAGA
>JARRLQ010000054.1:0-12810 GCA_037386905.1 Woeseiaceae bacterium | reverse complement strand
AGACAGTTGCTGCCTGCCGGGAAAGTTTTATCTCACTCCCGCCGCCGGACTCAGATAAGGTTCATTATGGCAACGACCAGCAGCCAGATGGCCATGACGATGGATGGTATGGCGGTCAAGTTGAATCCCAGACTACGACTGGCAGGATCCTTCAGGTAGCTGGAGCGGTAAATCAGGCGCCCGACGAGGTAGATTGCGCCAAAGCCTGCGGCGTAGATCGGGTTCACCACGTGCGCAAATATCCACATTAACGGCAACTGCATGACCAGCTGCTCCATCGTGTTGTAATGCACCCGGTACATGCGTTCGAACTCGGGCGGGCCCGACATCGCCGGCGCTTTGACTTTGTACGTGGCCCGTTTGGCGCCGACCTCTACAGCAAACCAGGTGTACTGCAACAGCGCCAGTACCGTGACAATGATTACCCAATCCATCGATTTACCCCTCTTCTGTGATTATGATGGCGCCTATCATGTCCGCCGCCCCTGACCAAGCGCGCCCGAGCCTGTTCGACAGAGTTTTCGGACTCGAGCGGCAAGAGTATGTGCCGGCTGCCTGGTCATTTTTCTATTTCTTTTGTGTCCTGTCAGCGTACTACATTCTGCGCCCGATTCGAGAGTCAATGGGTGTTGTCAGCGGCACAACGTCATTGCTCTACCTTTTCACGGCGTCGTTCCTCGTTATGCTCGTTGCGACTCCGGTATTTGGCTGGATAACGTCACGATATCCTCGCAAGGTCTTCCTGCCGTGGGTCTATGCGTTCTTTATTCTCAATATCCTCATATTCTGGGTGATATTTTCGCAGCGCATCGAAGAGGGCCAGAGCCACGTCTGGCTTGGCCGCGTGTTTTTCGTCTGGCTGAGTGTATTCAACCTCTATGTTGTCTCGGTGTTCTGGAGTTTTATGGCCGACGTCTATACGCGCGAACAGGGACGCAGGCTGTTTGGCCTGCTCTCCTCGGGTGGCAGTATCGGGGCACTACTTGGAGGCACTGCGACCAGTTTGTGGGTCGTCGACGTCAACTTCCACAATCTTTTTCCCATCGCAGCGCTGCTGCTATCGGTGGCGATCTTGTGCATCTGGCGGCTCCGGCAATGGGTTACGCGAGGCGTACAGGAGCGCTCGGGGCACTCGATCGAGATGAGCGCATCCCTCGGCGGGAGCGCGTTCGCCGGAGCCAGTCACGCCAGTCGCTCGAAGTATTTTCGCGCCATCATGGTTGCTTCGATAATCGCGAGCCTGCTGGGGACAGCGCTATACGTGTTCAGAAACGAACTCGTAGAGGCGTCGATTACTGACGTCAACCTGCAAACGCGATTTTTCTCCAACATCAATATTGCAACGAACCTGCTGACGATCCTCGGGCAGATGTTCCTGGTCCGGTATGTCGTCAGACGTTTCGGCATCGGCATCGCGTTGTCGATCATGCCGGCACTTTCCGTACTGTGTTTCATCTGGGTGGCAATGGATCCGGCACTCCTGGTCATTGCCATTGTTGAGATAACCCGACGCGCGTCAGGTTTCACGTTCAGCAAACCGTCGACTGACATGCTGTACTCGGTTGTTACCCCGGAAGAAAAGTTCAAGACCAAGAACTTTATCGATACGACGGTCTACCGCTTCGGTGATGTACTCGGGATAGGCGCAATTTTGCTATTGCTAGCGCGTACAGGCATGTCCGCAATCTCCTATTTGCTTGTACCCTTTGCTCTCCTTTGGACGGGAATTGCACTTTGGCTCGGCCGTGATTATCGACGTCGTGCACGCGAACTGCGGGATAAAGGACAAACATGAATGACAACCAGTGGACTCGCCGGGAAGCTTTGCTAGCCGCCGCGGCAGCAGGACTCCTGCCTGCGGTTTCCATGGCAGAGGAACGCAACATGATCACCCGCGTTATTCCATCGTCAGGCGAGGAAATTCCGGTGCTCGGCATCGGCACGTACGACGTGTTCGACCACGCGAGCACGACCGATGCTATTTCCCGAAGCCAGCAGATCGTCGACATACTGCTCGCCGAAGGTGGTAGCGTCATTGACACTTCGCCGATGTACAACCGCTCGGAAAAGATCATTGGCGACATCCTCGAGGCTGGCAGTCCGCGCCGTGCAATGTTTCTTGCGACCAAGGTCTGGACCGACGGACGCGAGGCAGGCATCGAGCAGATGAACCGCTCGGCCGAATTGATGAATACCGATGTCATAGACCTCATGCAGGTGCACAACCTGCGCGACACCGACATTCACATGCGGACGATCCGCGAATGGCAGGAGCAGGGCAGGATTCGTTACAACGGCCTGACCCATTACACGGCCAGTGCTCACGCGGCGCTCGAAGCGGCCATGAAGGAATACCAGCCCGAGTTCATCCAGATCAATTATTCGCTGGGCGAGCGCGAGGCGGACCAGCGACTGCTGCCGCTGGCTGCCGACATGGGCATCGCCGTGCTGATCAACCGCCCTTACCAGTCCGGACGGCTATTCCGCGCGGTGGCCGGTAAGGAGTTACCCGAGTGGGCGTCGGAGTTTGCAGCCAGCTGGGGCCAGTTTTTTCTCAAATGGATCATCGGCCACCCGGCCGTCTCGTGCGTGATCCCGGCAACCAGCAAGCCACATCACATGCGCGATAATGTCGAAGCGGGCATTGGCGATCTGCCTGACGTCCATACAAGGCAGCGCATGGTTGAGTTCATGGCAGCCCTGTGAAGAAACTCAAGACAACCTTGCTGCGTCGCCTCGGCGCTATGCTCTACGACTCCCTGCTGATTCTCGCCCTGATGATGCTCGCGACAGTGCCGTTCATCGCCGTCCGCGGCGGCGAGATCGTCGACCCGAACGACAACACGGCCTACCAGGTCACGATGCTGCTGGTGATATACGCGTTCTTCGTATTCTTCTGGACATACGGCGGGCAGACACTCGGTATGCGAGCCTGGCGATTACGTGTTGAGACGAAATACGGATCGGTCCCGGGATTCGGCATCGCAAGCATCAGGTTCGTGCTCGCGCTGCTGTCGCTGCTCCTGTTTGGCTTCGGCTTTCTGTGGCAATTGTGGGACAAGGATCGGCTGGCGCTGCATGACCGGCTCTGCGGCACGCAGATGATGTACTACCCGAAAGAGTGATTACCGTATTCGGTTCAGCGCGATCAGCGTCACCAGTGCCAGCAACGCCGATGGCAACCAGGCAATCACCGCGGGATCGAAGTTAAAGACCTGTCCCGAATTGGCGAGCATTTCACTCGCCAGGTAGTACGCGAGACCAATCACAACGCCGATCATCAGGCGCGCGCCGGCCCCGCCCGTGCGCAAAGAGCCGAACACAAAGGCCAGCGCGAGCACCGGCATGATCAGGACCGTCGCCGTACGCGCAACCCGGTACCACAATTCTGTTTCGTAGCGCCTTGCATCCAACCGGTTGCGTTTCAGGTACGAGATATAACTGACCAGCCCGCGACCGGACAGGCTCTGCGGTTTCACGAGCGATGTGCCCAACACCTCCGCATCGATATTGAACTGCTCGATGGCCAGCGACGACTCGACGACCCGCACGCCGTCATCCTCAAAGCGCGTTTCGCGCAGGTTTTCCAGAATCCACTGGTCGTCCTTGTCGATGCCGGAGTTCTCGGCGCGTGCAATGGAAGCAAGCCCGTGTTCATCATTGAGAAGGAACAGGTAGATACTGCCAAATTCAAATTCCGAGCTGACCCGCTCCAGGTGGAGAATGACCGGACCGTCCCTGACCCATGTCGCGTTGCCGAGGCGGTCTTCATCTTCGCCAAAACGCGCCTCCAGCCGCATGTTGCGCGCAAAGTAGTCGAGTGGAGGTCCTATGAATTCGCTCAATAACGCCGTGATGACCAGCAGTACGAAACCGGTAACCGCGACCATGCCCGAGAGCTGGCGGATCGACAGGCCCGCGGCACGCATGACTATGATTTCGCTGTTTGCAGCCAGTGCGCCCAACCCAAGCAAAGAGCCGATCAGCACCGCCACAGGCAACATTTCGACGGCAAGCTGTGGCAGGCGCAGCAATGTGTAAAGAATGACCCTCGGCGTCTGGTAGTCACCACGCGTGTCATCGAGCTCGGCGATGAACTCGAAAAGGCCGGCGAGCGCGAGCAACACGACCAATACGAGTGCGGTCGACGCAAGAATTGTGCGCATCATGTACTGGCTCAGGATGCCGTTCACCTGAAGATCCTCTTGTGCACGGAGTTCTGCACGCCGAGCAATATCGCCGCAAACAGCAGCATCGCGCCATGCACCCACCACAGCCCGACGAGCGGTGACACGACTCCCTGCTCAATCCACGCCCGCGCCGCACTCAGCATGTTGAGGTAGATAATGAATACCAGCAGCCCGATCGCGATACGTCCATATCGACCTGCACGCGGTTGCGTACGACTCAATGGTACCGCAAGGATTGCAAGGATGATGGTCGCCAGTGGTATGCCGATGCGCCAGTGGATCTCCGCAATGTGCTCAAGGCCACCGGCCCTCATCAAGCCCGGCATCGTCATCGCGCGCGCCGCCGGTTCGGCAGGGTCGAGGCTCGGCAACCGGTACGGGATACCGTGTTCAACAAATTCGACCACGCGGAATCGGGTTGTACCCGGTATGCCTTCATAGCGCCGGCCATCGCGCAGCACCAGGTAACGCAGGTCGGGATCGTCGGACTCTACCTGCTCGCCGCGGCTGGCGACGACGACTTCCACGACTCCGTCGGCGATGCGACGCTGCAGGAACACATTCTCCATCGAGCCATCCCGGCGCACCCTTTCGCCATAGACGACGGCGTCCGGCCCCACTTCGGTGAAGCGCCCCGGTTCGATACTGGCCAGGTCCGCTGAGCGCCGCGCCTCCGCGCCGATGCGATCGACCGCCTGCAACGCCCGCGGACCAAGATCGATCGACAACCAGGCGACCATTCCGGCCAATGGCACGAGCAACCACGCCAGCGGGCGGTAGATTCCGGATGGCCCGACCCGGCACGCCATCATCGCCGGCATCTCGCTGTCCCGGTACAAGCGCCCCAGCGCCATCATTATCGACAGGAACAGGCCGATCGGGATGATGATTGTCAGGTATTGCGCGGCAGAGAGGCCAATTACGTCCATCGCCGCCTCTTTGGGCAGGTGCCCTTTGGCCACGTCGCCCAGGATTCGCGCAAACTGGTTGGTTAACAGAATGAGCAGCAAGACCATGGTAACGCCAAGCCAGGTCCAGGCGATTTCGCGAAAAATGTACCGGTCGAGTATGCGACGCATCGGCGTATTGGGACTTCTTAACCAGTGGGGCGTTATCAGTTAGACTACCGCAGCAATTGTCCCCACAACAATAAAGACAATCTATGGAATATTTTACGACTTCGAGCGCAGCCTCGCGCCGCGCGGTTGACTGCGTGATCGTCGGCATCTACGAGCGCGGCAAGTTTGGCGCCGGTGCGGCCGATATTGATGCTGCGAGTCGCGGCGCCATCAAGCGTCACGTCAAGAGCGGCGACGTTTCCGCTGCGCCTGGCAAGTGCACGATTCTCCGCGATGTACCCGGCGTGAAAGCGCCGCGCGTCGCCGTCGTTGGACTCGGGCCGGTCAGCAAATTTGATGCCGGTGCCTATCGGAAAGCACTGGGCGCGGCATTGCGGGCAATATCGAGCACCAAGTGCCGCCAGGTACTCAATTCGCTCATGCTGGAGGATGCAGGTGGCACGGATGCGTACTACCTCGCCCGATTCACAGCACAGGCTGTTGGCGACGCCGTCTACCGATTCAACGCGATGAAGAGTGGCCGCAAACCACCCGTCATGCCATTGAAAAAGGTCGGCCTGTCTATCGCCAAACGCAGCGATGCGGCGAAGTCCATGCGCGGCGCCGAACACGGCGCGGCAATTGTGGCCGGCATGAACCTGGCGAAGGACCTGGGCAATCTGCCAGCCAACGTCTGCACCCCGAGCCATATCGCGCGGACTGCGCAAAAACTCGGGCGCGAGCTGAAGAACGTCACGACGCGTGTCTTGAGTGAAGCAGAGATGAAACGGCTGGGTATGCACTCGTTGCTGTCAGTCACGGCTGGCACCAAGGAGCCTGCAAAGCTCATTGTCATGCAATACAAGGGCAAACCCGGCTCGAAACCCATTGTGCTGGTCGGCAAGGGCGTCACGTTCGATTCTGGCGGTATTTCGCTGAAACCCGGACCGGGCATGGATGAGATGAAATTCGACATGTGCGGCGCTGCCGGGGTCATCGGCACAATGCTGGCTGTCGCAAAACTGAAACTGCCGATCAACCTGAATGTCGTTGTTCCGGCTGTTGAGAACCTGCCGAGTGGAGTCGCGACGAAACCCGGCGACATTGTGAAGAGCATGTCGGGCCAGACGATCGAAATTCTGAATACGGATGCGGAAGGCCGGCTGATCCTGTGTGACGCCCTCACCTATTCGCGCCGTTTCAAGCCTGATACCGTCATTGATGTTGCGACACTTACCGGTGCCTGCGTTATCGCGCTCGGCCATCACCGCACGGCCGTGATGAGCATGCACGAAGACCTGCAGAACGACATTGTCGCGGCCGGTCTTTCTTCCGAAGATCGTGGCTGGCCGATGCCGCTCGGCGAGGAATGGGCCGTAGAACTCAAGAGCAACTTCGCTGACATGGCCAATGTTGGCCGCCGCGAAGGCGGAGCTATCACGGCCGGTTGTTTCCTGGCCAAGTTCACCGAAGGCCTGAAATGGGCGCACCTCGATATCGCCGGCACAGCGTGGGTATCGGGCAAGGAGAAAGGTGCCAGCGGCAGGCCGGTACCGATGCTGACGGAGTATGTTCTCGGCCGCTGCGGCAAATTGCCGTAATGGCGCGGGTCGATTTCTACATTCTCGACCAGGCTGGCCAGCATTCGAGACAAACGTTTGCCTGCCGGCTGGCGGAGAAAGCCTATCGGCTGAACAACACGGTCCACATCCATACGGGCAACCGCGGTGATGCCGATCGGCTCGATGAACTCCTGTGGACCTTTCGGGATGGCAGTTTCGTTCCCCACGAGCGACTCTCGGCCGCAGCACAGAACATCGAATCCCCGATCACGATCGGCTGCGAGAACGAGCCGGTCGAGCCGCGCGATCTGCTGATCAACCTGTGCGATGAGATCCCGGCATGCGCTGAGGGTTTCCCGCGGGTCGCAGAGCTTGTAACCTCCGACGATGACTGCAAGCAATTGAGCCGCAGACGGTTTGCAGCATACAGAGACAAGGGACACACGCTCGAAACGCACAACGTCTAGATGGACAAATCCTACAACCCGCACGAGATCGAACAGCGAATTTACGACCGCTGGGAAGAGAATGGTCACTTCGCCCCGCAGGGCGAGGGGGACCCGTATTGCATTGTTATTCCACCGCCCAATGTCACCGGGACGCTGCACATGGGTCATGGCTTCGGGGACACGATCCAGGACACGCTTATTCGTTATTACCGGATGATGGGCCGCAAGACCCTGTGGCAGCCGGGTATGGATCACGCCGGTATTGCAACGCAGATGGTTGTCGAGCGCCTGCTGAACGCAGAGGGAACGACCCGTCGTGATCTCGGTCGCGAGAAATTCGTCGAGCGTGTCTGGCAGTGGAAGGAAGAATCGGGCGGCAAGATTGCGAGGCAGACCCGGCGGCTCGGGGCGTCCGTCGACTGGAGCCGCGACCGCTTCACAATGGATGAGGGCTGTTCCGCGGCCGTTCGTGAGGTCTTTGTATCGCTGTATGACGAGGGCCTGATCTACCGTGGCAAACGCCTCGTCAACTGGGACCCGGTGCTGCACACCGCGCTATCGGACCTCGAAGTACTCTCCGAGGACGAGCCTGGCAAGCTCTGGCACTTCAGGTATCCGCTGGCCTCGGGTGACGGTCACCTGGTCGTCGCGACAACACGACCGGAAACAATGCTCGGCGACAGCGCCGTTGCCGTTCATCCGGACGACGAGCGCTACAAGGATCTCGTCGGCCAGGAGCTTGTCCTGCCGATCGTCGGCCGTCACATTCCGGTCATTGCAGATGACTACGTCGAAACCGAATTCGGCACCGGCTGCGTCAAGATTACGCCGGCGCACGACTTCAACGATTACGACATCGGCAAGCGCCACGACCTGCCGATGTACAACATCCTGACTGATGATGCGGCTCTTAACGACGAGGTGCCCGAGGCTTATCGCGGGCTCGACCGATTCGACGCGCGCGAGAAGATTGTTGCCGAGTTCGAGTCGCTCGGCCTGCTGGACAAAATCGAGGACTACACCGTCAAGATCCCGCGCGGTGATCGCAGCCATGCAGTCGTCGAGCCATACCTGACCGACCAGTGGTACGTAAAGATTGAACCGTTGGCCAAGCCGGCCATCGAGGCCGTTGAGACCGGCAAGATCCGCTTCGTCCCCGAGAACTGGTCGAAGACCTACTTCGAATGGATGCACAACATCCAGGACTGGTGCATCAGCCGCCAGCTGTGGTGGGGGCATCGCGTCCCGGCCTGGTATGACGAAGACGGCAACATCTACGTCGGCCACTCCGAGGAAGATGTACGCGAGAAGCACAACCTGGCTGACAAGGCGTTACGCCAGGATGAGGACGTTCTCGATACCTGGTTTTCCTCGGCCCTTTGGCCGTTCAGCACGATGGGCTGGCCAGAGAAAACGGATGCTCTGCGCGACTTTTACCCGGGCGCAGTGCTGGTTACCGCCTTCGACATCATCTTCTTCTGGGTCGCCCGGATGATAATGTTTGGCCTCAAATTCATGGGCGACGTACCGTTCCATCACGTGTACATACACGGCCTGATTCGCGACCATGATGGCCAGAAGATGTCCAAGTCCAAGGGCAATACCCTGGATCCGCTCGACCTGATCGATGGGGTGGACCTGGACACACTGCTCGCCAAGCGCACCTCGGGACTGATGCAGGACCACCTCAAGGCGAGGATCGAGAAAGCAACACGCAAGGAATTCCCGGACGGCATCGACCAGTTTGGCGCGGATGCGTTGCGGTACACGTTCGCTGCGCTCGCGACGACAGGTCGTGATGTTCGCTTCGATATGGGCCGCATCGAAGGCTACAAGAACTTCTGCAACAAGATCTGGAACGCAGCGCGCTACGTTCTGATGAATACCGAAGATATCAGTGACGGTGAAGCCGAGTTCTCGGCCGCAGACCGCTGGATCCGGTCGCGCTTCAACGAGACGGTTTCGGCGGTGCACGAACACTTCGCAACCTATCGACTCGACCTGGCGGCGAAGGCTATCTACGAATTCACCTGGAACGAGTTCTGCGACTGGTACCTCGAACTCTCGAAACCGGTGCTGCAATCCGATGACTCGAGCGACGAGCAGAAACGCGGCACGCAAAAGACACTTATCGAGGTTCTCGAGGCCTTGTTGCGGCTCATTCACCCGCTGATGCCATTTATTACCGAGGAAATCTGGCAACAGGCTGCACCCAGAGCAGGTATCAAAGGCGAGACCATAATGACGCAGCCTTATCCGCGCGCGAGCGGCTCTTCCGACAAGGACGCCGTCGCTGATATCGAATGGGTCAAGGAGTTCATTCTCGGTATTCGCCAGATCCGTGGCGAGATGGATATCTCGCCCGGCAAGCCACTGCCCGTGTTGCTGCAAAACTCATCGGATCAGGACCGGCAGCGAGCTTCCGATCACGCCGGCCTGATCCAGCGCGTCGGGCGCGTCGAGGCGGTGACAGTTCTTGGTGCTGAAGAAGAACCTCCGGCGTCGGCCACCGCCCTGCTCGGCGACATGCGAATGCTGGTGCCTATGAAAGGCGTCATCGATGTCGATGCGGAGCGCGCCCGTCTCGACAAGCAAAGGCAGAAGGTCGAGTCCGAGCTGGCCAAGACCCGCGGCAAGCTCGGCAACGAGAAATTTGTGAACAATGCGCCGGTCGATGTTGTCACACAGGAAAGGCAACGGGCCGTGGATTTCGAGAAGACGATCGCCCAGCTGGACGAACAACTCGAGAAACTGGCAGAACTCACTTAGATCCCGCAAATACTGAGCACTGCATCACAATCTGGCCTGTAATATGTGCATTCGGGGCGGCTCACCCCATAATTGGGGTCAGAGCCCTAGGGCTCTGACCCCGACACCCTCGGAGACTTGGATGCAGAGCGGAAGTACCCTGGAAAAACTGCCGATTGGCAAAGACACTGATCGCGCCGCGCTCGATCGGGCCCGCAAGACGCTGGGCACGATCATTCTCGGCAAGGACGACCAGATCGCGCTCGCGCTTTCCTGCCTGCTGGCCCGTGGCCACCTGTTGATCGAAGACCTTCCAGGTCTGGGCAAGACCATGCTGGCACAGGCGCTGTCCCGCGTGCTCGGGCTGAGTTTCCGCCGCATCCAGTTCACAAGCGACCTGCTCCCTGCCGACATCGTCGGAGTGTCCGTCTTCCGTCAGGAAAAAGGCGAGTTCGAATTCCAGCCCGGTCCGATTTTCGCGCAGCTGATCCTGGCCGACGAAGTCAACCGCGCTACACCGAAAGCACAAAGTGCGTTACTCGAATCGATGGAGGAGTACCAGGTTTCGGTGGACGGCCACACTCGCCCGCTACCGAATCCGTTCTTCGTCGTCGCAACGCAGAACCCGGCCGACCAGATCGGCACTTTCCCGCTGCCCGAATCGCAGCTCGACCGCTTCCTGATGCGCCTCGAGCTCGGTTACCCGAACGAAGACAACGAGCGTGAACTGATAACGGGCGAAGACCGACGGTCCATGCTCGACATTGTCGAAGCAGCCGCATCCCCGGAAATCCTGCTCAAGCTGCAGAAAGCCGCAGCCGCAATGCACATGAGCGACCCGCTTGTCGATTACATCCAGGCGCTGGTCCGGCAAACACGCGAATCACCGGACATCGATATCGGTCTCTCGCCACGAGGCGCGCTCGCACTCGCAGCGGCGGCAAAGGCACACGCATTCGTCGAGCATCATTCGGGCGTCTTTCCCGACGACATCCAGGCGGTTTTCACGGCGGTCGCCGCGCATCGATTGAAGCCGGCCGGCAATACGACGTATCGTTCCGCCGCCGAGCTCTGCCAGCATGTCCTCGATACAGTGGCCATTCCCTAAGTTCGGCTTTCGCCCTGCCGTCAAAGAACGCGCGAGTCGCCGCGTGCGGCAGTGGGCACGCAAGCGCCAGGGAATCGACCCCGCGATTACGACCCTCCGCCCCGGACGCGTTTACATCCTGCCCACGGGTGTCGGCCTCGTATTCGGGCTCATGGTATTTGCGATGCTGCTGGGCTCGATGAACTACAACAACAACCTGTCGTTCGTGCTGACATTTATTCTCGGCGGCATCGGCTTTGTTGCCATGCACCAGTGCCAGCGCAACCTGGTCGGACTCGAGCTGCACTTCGCCGGCGTCGAGCCGGTATTCGCAGGCCAGGCGGCACAGTTTCGTGTCGCGATCACGAATCACTCGAAGAATGCCCGGCACGGCATTCGTCTGTATATCGATGAAACGATGAGTGAGATCCAGGATCTCGAGCCGGGAGAGAGCAAGATATTCACGCTGCCGGTAATGACTGAGAAGCGCGGGCGCATTGCGCTGGAGCGATTCGGCATTCGCACGTTGTTCCCGTTCGAGCTGTTCCGTTCGTGGGCCTGGCTGCACATGGACCTGTCCGGCCTCGTTTATCCGCATCCTGCAGACGACGCACCCCCACCGCCGCCAACGCAGACCGCACATGGGCACCGCCAGCACGATGCGCGCGGCGAAGAGGACTTCGCGGGATTACGCAAATTTAACGACGGCGACTCGCCGCGGCATGTCGCATGGAAGGCCTACGCCCGCAGCGGCCAGCTGCTGTCGAAGCAGTTTGCAGGAGCCGACACGAGCAGCCAGTGGTTCGACTTTTCACAGATTGCGAGTGACGACGTCGAAGAGCGCCTGTCGATACTGACGAGCTGGATCATCAACGCGGACCGCACGCTCGAGGACTACGGGCTGCGAGTTCCCGGCGCCGAGTTCCCGCCGTCTCACGGTGAGGCGCAACGGCGTCAATGCCTCGAGACGCTGGCATTGTTCGGCCTGGATGAAAACGATGGCTAAAGCGCGCGGCACAGACGGCTCATTGCTCGAAAGCCTGCCGTGGACGCTGTTCGCGCTGGCGTTCTCGCTCGCACCGCACGTCCAGTTCCTGCCGTGGTGGATTACTGTCGCATTCTTCGTTTGTGGCGCATGGCGATTCATCATTGAGAAGCGCCGCAGGCCGATTCCGTCGACCTGGTTCCGTGGTTTCCTTGCACTGATATGCTTCCTGGGCGTGCTCGCCACCTATTCTACTATCAGTGGCGTAGGCCCCGGTTCCGCCCTGCTCGCGATCATGGCTTCGTTGAAAGTGCTGGAGACTCGCAAGCGACGCGACCAGTTCGTACTGCTGTTCATCTCGATATTCCTCGTCATGTCGGCATTGCTGCGGGAACAGTACATGTGGTCGATGCCATACCTGCTGATCGGTGTTTACCTGATCATGACGGCCTGGCTGAGGATCTCCTCGGCCGTTGGCGAGCGACCGCGCAGGAGTTTTTCGACGAGTCTGCGGCTCGTCAGCTACGCGGCGCCACTCGCCGCCGCGATGTGGATTTTCTTTCCGCGCATTGCAACGCCATTCTGGGCGGTACCGATGGATACCGGCACTGCCACGTCAGGTATCAGCGACACGATGAGCCCGGGCGATATCAGCTCTTTGTCGATGTCCGATGAAGTCGCGTTCCGCGCCACATTCAAGGGCGACGCACCAGCACCGCGCGACCGCTACT
>JARRLQ010000053.1:0-15954 GCA_037386905.1 Woeseiaceae bacterium | reverse complement strand
GTCAACAGAATCCCCTATCACCACGCCAACATGCTCCAACCCCATTTTATAAACACGCCGATGCACAGGCGGTATCAACTCAATCACACGAGCTTCAAAATCAGCATTCAAAGCCAGTGGCGCTTTGAGCTGCATGATAGAGATTGGGCGCCCATTCCAGACGTTTTCTACATTGGATGTGCAATGCCGCTCAATTTCGTCTCTTTTGCGAAGGTACTCGTCGTAGGTCTTTGTTCTATAGGCGAGGTGACTGATCTCATATCCGGAAATATCAATCTGCAGATCGTGCAGGCGTGCGAGCTGAAGCGAGAAGAACGCCTGATAATCTCCAATAATCCGTTTCATCGACATGATATTTGCCTAAGTCTTCATGAATCCGGCAAGGCACTATGGCGCCGAAAGCAGCCACTCGAAACGAGCGTAACTATTGGTCGACCAATTCGTTCTCTTGCAACAGCTCCTTCACGAGCCCCTGAAAAGACTCGCGCCAGATCTCCGCACTGTGCTCAAAAATTGCACGTGTCCACAGTTGCGGGTTCCCCAGCTCTATTCGGAATTCTTCACGATAGGCGCTCCATGCTTCTTCTGACAGAAATCCGGACTCGTATTGAAAATAAAGATTGTCGAAAATTTTGAGCCTCAGCATGCCGAAAAGCGCACGATAGGCCAGTTCGTCAGAAGGTTGATCTTGAATCCACTCTGCCATCCCAGGCGCCAGCGTTTCTTTGGCAAGCATCTCACCACGCACTTCCTCGCCAAATACACGCATGGCCGCATCACTCTGCAGAAAGGCTGCCGTGATACCCGCAATGGATTCAAACCGCGCCTGATACTGGTCCGCTACCGCAATTTCCTGTGATTGCTTGAGTTGCAGTCCGACAAAAATCAGCGACGCAACGACTGCCGCCATGCCAATGATTTGTAACCAGTCGTGGAGCTTTTCCGAATTCATGTCGCAACCTGCTGGCGGGAATGTGATCGCGGTCTTCGTACAAAAACCAGCGACCGGACCGGGTCAATTCCAGCTTCAGAGTCTACCACCTGGCCCGGTGACTCGTTCCAACGTAACCTCAAAATCCTCAGACTGGTAACTGGGAACGAAAAGCACGAATGTCAAAGCGGAATCGATGAATCGAAGCGTCAATGAACTCTCGTCCGTTGCATACAATTCCAGTTTCGTATCCGAGGCCGACGAGACCGACCCGCCGCCGCTTCCTTGATCATCAAGAACTACGGTCAACACGGATCTTCTGCATGAAAACCGCTGAGGAATTTCTCGCTTGAGTGTTCGTCCGGTTTCAAGGAATCCGAGGAATACGACCCCTTGATCGGATTTTGTGATTTCCAGGTTATCGACAATTTCCTCGGAACCAAAAACAGCACCGGCAAGAATGTCGCTGTCAGACCCCGATCCGACAACGTACTTCCCATTTACGATTTCACAATTATCTGAAGGAATCAGCAGATCCGGGTCTGGCTCGTGCTGATGCGTTACGCAGGCTCCCAACACAGGCAGCAAGACGAGAAGGACGGCCCTGTAAGACTGCCGATTTCTCTTGTGCATCACCGGGATCCACCGCAAAGAACCATATGCGACTGTCCGCTTTAGGTAACTACCAGCCATCGAGTGTAGCAGAGCGGCGGGGCCTGCCTTCGGCCAGGAGCGGCACCCGAGTCCCTGCTAGGTACAGCAGGCGCTTGATTCCTGGATCGGTGGGCACTTGACGTCGCCGTATGAGCAGTACACGCAACAATCGCCTTCCAGTGGTTTCAGCAGTGCGCCGCAGCCGTCGCATTCATAGAAGAACTGGCACGCGTTCGTCGGCATCAATTCTCGCTTGGCGTGCCCGCACTCCGGGCAGGTGATTGTCGAATACAGCTCCACGAACATAACCGCGTCAAATATGTGACAGGCCGCTATGGGTCATCGCCAGTCGCCCAAGATACCGCAAGTCATTGAAAAGATGGCGCCGGCACCGGAAGTCGCACCCGGGACCTGCTGATTGCAAATCAATCCTGCAATTAAGGAATAATGCGGTGTCCAACTCAGTTCTTTAAGAATTTTGTCGCGATTTGACCTTGTAGCGTTGCCGCAATGGATATCGCAAATAATTGACAGATATTTAGCCTACATGATGCCGACACAATAAGCTCGTGGCCCAGGAAGGGCCGCTAAATCATTTTGTGCAATCAGGAGAAGCCGGATCGAATAACTTTTCATTCCGCGCTCTAGCGCTGCAGGGAAAAATCCGCGTCTTTCTGCCATTCAGAGTCGGGCGACGGACGTGTCCACCATTCAAAGGACAATTTGTGCGGCCCAAGGCTTGTCCAAACTGTCTTGCGAAGTGCGACCGCATCAGCACGCGGAATCTTTCTCGGCGACAGGTTTTCGAGCTCGCTTTGAATGACATACTGATTGTTGTCGTGCAAAGTAATGCCACCGTCGTCAAAACTTCCAATCTGATAGGTGTGCGACGTGCCCCGTTCGGCGTCCAGGCGGTAGACCCACCAGTCGGAATTGGCCGGACCGGGGCTGCGTACTTCGAGTAAGGTATACGGTCCGTCGTTGTTTTCAAACTCGAGATAGCTGATGACGGCGCAGCCGCCTAGCATCAGGTAGCCCGTCAGCGTCACCTCCCGGCGTTCCCCGTTCATTTGAACTTCACCGCGCCACTCGCCGGCCAGATCGTCGAAAGCCCGGTAACGGTCTTCATCGCATTGTTTGCCATCGTCGTAGTTGGGTAAGTGTGTGCCCGCTTGTGGCCATTCCGCTTTCGCTTCGACCTTCGAAAATTCGACGATCGTACCTGCGGACCAGGTTTTGCCCCGGTCACCGGTTGATACGCCGTGCCAGATGAAACCGTCTGGCCGAATATCGGAGAATGTGTAGCGGCGCGTGCGTTCAACCTCCGGCTCTCCCCGTGAGTAGGTGCTGAAGACCTGAATACGCCCAAAGCGATAGTAGCCCTGCAGTTGGTCGACGACTCCCGACGTCGCATTCGGGTCTGGCCATTCCTGAGCCATCACCCACCGCCGTTTTCTCTCATCGAAATATCGAATGCTGAATCCCGAGCACCGCTGTCGTCGATAGGCTCGTCACTCATCGCAAATTCCAGCAGCGCCTTACCGTTAAGTGTTGGATACACCCAGTGTGTCGCCAGAGTGCCGGTATCCTCATGAAAAAATTCGTCGGGCTTTTTCGAGCGCCAGTTTGCGTGCCCGAGTCCTATCCAGAAGTCGTATTGTCTGAATACGGGGTCTTGCCATTCTGCAGTGATCCGCGTGAAGCGGCTGTCATCGGCGATTGCGAAACTGGCCATCGCAAGCAGCAAAACACTGGCCACCAGCCGGTGACCCGCGTGATTCCGCATCATTGATCTACAGCCGTGGTGCGTTCGTAGCGACCATCCCAAATCGACTGCCAGCTTTCGCCGCCGTCGGTCGAGGTTTGCCAATATTGTCGCACGCTGCCCCCATCGATTTGCGTGAACTCAAATTTATGGTGGGTCACGCTACCGTCCGTCGGGTTGACGGTCTCCGCGGTGAAGAAAATGCCATTGTCACGCGCCTCACCTGTGAACTCGATGAACGTCCCGCTGTCGCTAATCCAGATTTGCCGCCAACGATCGTGGCCCGGGTCGTAGTAGTTGAAGCTCTTACCCGAGCTGCCGCTGGCGCCTTCCCATTGCTCAAAGATTGCGCAATGCCCGAGGATAGGCCGGATGCTGTTAGTGCCCGCAAACTGACCATTTTGCGTGACATCCCACTCACCGATCCAGAAGTCGAATGCGCGATGGCGTTCATCCGCCGCACAGGGAAACCGTGCGGCCCGAATGCTTTCCAGAGCCCTGGCGAAGCGCGGGCTATTTCGGATGCCGTCATAATCGGCTTCCCCGTCGATGAGGCTGAGCAGACCAAAGCCGCCAGCGGCCAGGATTTCCATCTTTTCCAGAGCTTCGGCGTTGCGGCCGGCGCGCGCAAACAGTCTGGACAGGCGATAGGCTACACCTAACGGCTGGAACTCCAGGTCACCGGCGCGTTCGAAGTGTAGGATAGCTTCGTCGGGATCACCGTTGCTATCCATCAACAGGGAGCCAAGCTGGTAGTGAGCGGCGCCATCGTCGGGCGCCAGCTCCAGAGCCTCGCGCAGTTTGATGGCGGCGAGGTCGGTGTCACCAGCGGCCGTCGCATCTATAGCTTCCTGGCGAAGGCTCTTGAGATCGGCCCAGGCGGTAGTGGTCAGAAAACAAGCAATGAGAACAATTGTCAACGCACGCATAGGTCAGCCTTTGAGGTGGGGTGACCTGTCAGGATCGCCCAAGGGGCCAGTGCGCCGCTTGCACGAAATTGCTCAATTTCGGGATTACGTAGTATGTCTTGGAATCACGACAATCTTGCACCTGTAGAGACGTTGCTGTTCCGCAGTAAACTGGTGAAGGTCGGCTACTTTGCGTGCGCCGTGGATCACCCTTGCTTTGCCATCTCCGAATCGTTGGACAACGATGTTTTCGTATTGCCGAAAAAACCGGTCTGGATCCGGCGCAACACCGGCAACTATCGTTTCGTGGAGCCGGGCGCGATACTAATGCACCGTGCCGGGTCTACGATTGAACGCCGCCGCGCTACGGATTTCGGCGATCGCACTTATTGGTTTGGTGTGCACCCCGACGTGTTTGTCGATTCGTTGCTGAGGCATGGCCTGTCCGTACATGAAATGGGAGGTGCGCTGATCGCCGAGCCGCAATTCCGCTACCGGCTGGTGTTGTTCCTGAAACAGCTTGAGGCTAATCGGGTGGACAGGCTGACCGTCGAAGAGGAAGTGCTGACGCTGTTCTTTGAAATCTGCAAACGACGCTCGGACCAAGGGCGAAAATCGTCGGGAACGCGGTCAGGTACGGCGCTGCGACAATGCCGGCTGGTCGATACTGCGCGCGCCTATCTTGATGCTCACTTGGCAGAGTCTGTTGGCCTCGACACGGTCGCGCGTGCGGCGGGTACATCGCTGTATCACTTGTGTCGCGTATTTCGCGAGCAAACGGGTATTACGATGCACGAATACCGCACACGCCAGCGTTTAGGGCAAGCGCTGGACCGGCTGCTGGACGGTGACACAGCAGGTCTCACCGAACTCGCACTGGATTTGGGGTTTTCGAGTCACAGTCACCTGAGCCGTGTGTTTCAAAAGAACATGGGGGTAACGCCCTCGTCGATACGATCATCTATCAGCCAGGGCTGAAAGCGCTACTTGTCATGAGAGCATGTTTCTTAAGAGCTGAAATTGGTGCCGGCACCAGGAGTCGAACCCGGGACCTACTGATTACAAATCAGTTGCTCTACCAGCTGAGCTATGCCGGCTACTGGGACTGCGGGCAGGTCGCCCGATCGCGCAAGAGTACCTTGTCTTCGCCATGTTTGTCGACGATTGCACCCGCCCCTTTGCCGGGTGGCAAGCCGATGTCGACATAGAATACGACTGCATCGCGGGCCATGGGAGCAACGCTGACATCAAACCCGATGGACCGCGCCTGCAGTTCAACCTTTTCGGCGTTGGATTCGTTGCCGAAGATGCCCAGCGATATCGAGAAACCGTCTTCCTCGTTGCCGACGATGAATGCGTCTCCGAGTCCGCCCTCATGCAGGCGCGTCAGCATCGTGCGACCTTCCTCGCGCGTCGGTACGTTCTGGACAGACACCGAGTGACCGATGAAAATCTGGCCCTCTCCCGAGCGCAATGCCGTGCGCATGCCTTCACCGGCATACTCCATCATGGCCCGGTCGGCATCTTCGCTCGAACGGAACGGTCCGATAGTGACGCAGGAGCGGCCGACAAGGGCCTCGAGGTCCGAAGCTTCGCCGGAGCCCAGTACGGCGCCGACGCTGGCAGCGACGTTGGCATCACGGTTGGCTGTCGCATCAAGCGGCGGGCCCAGCTCGGATTCGTCGACGATTGCGATCCCCGGCTCCGAGTCATCGCCCGAAAACACTCCCCACACGAAGTAGAGAATATTGGCAAGCAACAGGATCAGCAGCAGATTTTTCATCAACGTTGTTCCAGTATTCGCGCCAGGCCTTGCAGTACAAGATGAGGCCGGTGTACGGCCTCATCGTCGAGCGACTTAAGAATGCGGGACGCATCACCACCGGTCAAGACAATCGCCGGCTCGCCAACTTCGTGACGCATGGCGCGGGCCGCACGTTCCACGGCGCCGACAACCGCGTTCAGGGCACCCTGCCCGACAGCGCCCGCGGTTGTATTGGCGAACATGCCGGTACCTCTTTCCTGGCCGGCTGCGCGTCGCTGTATGTTGGGAATGTCGCTGGTGCGGGTCGCGAGGCTCGCCGCCATCAGGCCGACACCCGGGATAATCTGGCCGCCAAGGTGCTGGCCGCCGGCGTCGAGCGCATCGATTGTGACGGCCGTGCCCGCATCGACGACCAGGCACACATCCTCGAACTCCGCCCATGCACCAATCATTGCAACCCAGCGGTCGACGCCCAGCCGGCGTGGCTGGCGGTAGCTGTTGGTCACGCCGCAGGCTTGTTTCTCACTGCGCGCGAAGTGCACATCGACGTTGCAGTGCATGCCAACAACACCAGAAAGCCGTGTTGCGAAACTCGTGCCCGCGACGTTGCTCGCGAAAACGGCGTCCACATGCCTGGGCAATTTCGACGTCAGCGCCGCGAGGCCCTTCTCCCCGACCTGGTCATGGGCAATATGCCCGGTGCGGTGAATTTCTCCGTCCTCGAGCACGCCCCACTTGATACGGGAATTGCCGATGTCCAGGAGCAGTGCGCTCATCGTCTCTATTCCCGCGGCCCGGCCATGACGATCGACCCGGACAGAACCGCCACCTGGCCGGAGCCGGTGTCGACCAGCAGAGTGCCATCATCGCCGACACCGGCGGCGACACCGGTCACTTGCCGATCAGGCATATCAACGGTGATTTCACGGCCCCGCAACCAGTCATGTTGTCGCCATTCGTCCATGAACGGAGCCAGACCGGATTCCGCAAACTGGCGAAAGGTCACGTACAGGCTGTCGATCATTGCGCCGGCGATGATTTCCCGCTGTGGAAGGTCCGTGGTGACGCTCCTGAGGTCGACCGCGCGATGTGCCCAGTCGGATTCGGCACCGAAATCGATACGCTGCTCGATGCTGACGTTGAGCCCGATTCCCGTTACTACGGTCGCGCCCGCGCCAGCTCCTGACTGAACTTCGGTCAGGATTCCGCCAAGCTTGCCGTCGAGCGCCACGATGTCATTCGGCCACTTCAGGCTGACACCCTCGATGTCGAGTTTTTGCAGCGCGGACACTACGCCGACACCGATCGCCAGCGTCAGGCCTTCCAGTGAGCTCGCGTCACTCGAAAATGTATACGCGAACGACAAGTAGACACCGGAACCGGGCGCCGAGATCCAGCGGCGGTAGTGCCGGCCGCGGCCTGAGGTCTGGTGGTCCGCAACGGCAACGCGATAGCGTCCGGGTGCCGGTGGCGGTTGTGACATCAGGTAAGTATTTGTCGATGCAATACTCGAGAAGACCTCGATCTTCTCCAACTTCGAGTTGGTGAGTTCGATCAGCGGCTGCTGAATGCCCTCGACATCAAGTTTGCTCATCGGCTCCGGAACGGCGCTTGCGGCTAAACAACATCAACCGTGTATTTCGATGTTCGGTGCCTTCGCGCATGCGCTGGATGTTGGAGCGATGCCAGCGAATGATGAACGCGGCCATGAGCGCCGTATAAATGAACAGCGGTTGCTCGTCCGGCAATCGCGTAATCCCGATCCATAGCGGCACGGACGTTGCGGCAATCATCGTCGCAAGACCGACGTAGCCGGAAATCACGAGGACCCAGGCCCACACCAGGACGAGCGGCAGGATCAGCTCGGGCCCGAGCACAATAAGCGTTCCTATGACCGTTGCTGCGCCTTTGCCGCCCTGGAAGCGGTGATAGATGGGCCAGACGTGCCCGAATACCGATGCCGCGGCGCAACACAGCGTCAGCCATGTGCGCGAAATCTCGGGGTCGGTTGGCGCAAACGGAATCTCGAGGCCGGGCACGATCCCCGCGCCGACGTAACCCTTGCCGATATCGATAATCACGACGCCGAGCGCAAACAGGAAACCCTGCGTGCGCAGCGCGTTGGTGCCGCCCGCGTTGCCGCTGCCCATCGTCCGAATATCGATGCCGCCGCGCAGCTTGCCGACAATCATTGCGCCCATGAGAGAGCCAATGAAGTAGCTGATCAGGAATTTGACGCCAAGTTCGAGCATTCAGGATATTCGCTTTGCGTGTGCCGAAGGCGGCATTGTAGCATCGGCCAACCTGAAACCGCGGTACACAGATGTCCACGAACCCGGTAATGCTCATTATCAATCCGACCGCTGGCCGCGGTCGCGCCGGGAAACGTACGGACCGGATCCACGAGCTCCTCGACGCCGCCGATGTCAGGGTCGAGATCTTCACGAGCACGGGCGTCGGCGACCTCGAAGAACAGGTGCAGCAACAGGTTGAGGATGGCGCCGACCGCATCATTGTCGCCGGCGGTGATGGCAGCATTCACGAGGCCGTCAACGGCATCATGCGTGCCGGCAAAAGCGCCCGGCTCGGCGTGATTCCGACCGGAACCGGCAACGACTTCGCCAAGGCGTGCGAGATACCGCTCGACTGGGAGCTGGCAACACAATTGCTGGGCGCGCGAATTCGCACGGCTGCGCGTTGGCGACGCATCGATATCGGCCGCATGAACGATCGCTACTTTGCCAATGGCGCCGGCATAGGATTCGATGCCAGGGTCACGAAGGTCGCGCGATCCTATCGTTGGCCGATCGGGGACTTCGTTTACCTGCTCGCCATCCTGCGCTGCCTGGTTGACGGCGTGGCGACACCTGACATGGAAATCGTCGCGGACGAACTGTCCACCACGGGGCCGGTTACACTGGCCAATATCAGCAATGGCGCGTGGGTTGGCGGCATGTTCCACATTGCGCCAATGGCCGACAACACTGATGGTCGATTTGAACTCGTTATCGCTGACCCGGTATCGAGGCTGAGAATCCTGGCGCTGTTACCGAAGCTCATAAAAGGCGAACACATGGGCCAGGCCGAGGTGTCGCATGCCAGCGTCCGCCGAGTCACAATCGAGGCCAGCGAGTCCGTGCCATCACACCTCGATGGCGAAGTCGGTGAGCCGGCGAGCCGCTTTGAAATCGAGATAATGCCCGCCGCACTGGACCTGTTGTAGAACTTCAGCTCGCCTGTAGCCAGGCCGCCTGCCTGCCGAGCGTTTCCGCGTCGGCCTCCTTGTCGAGTTCGAGATAGCAGGTGTCTTCGGGCGCGGTCTCGAGGCGAATCCGGGTGGTGATCAATTCGTCGCCCCGGAACACCACGAGTTCAAGCTTGTCCTTGTCGCGGTAGGTACGCAGGCGCCGGTCGAGATTCGCGGCTGTTAACCTGAGCCCATCCATCGCGACTGCGATGTCACCCGGCGCTACACCCGCGTTTTCTGCCGGCCCGCCATTGACGACCGCCTTGAATGCCGATTGCCCGTCCTGTTCGACAAGTGTCGCACCGAGCCATATCCCGGGATCCTTGTTTGCCGGCTTACCGCCTTTGTCTGCACGGTTGGCGGCGCGTCGCAATTGATAATTGACACCGAATCGTGCCAACAACGCTGGCAGCGGCAGCTCACCAGTGCCACGGACCGAAGCATCGAAAAAATCACTCAGGTCGAGGCCGGTAATCTCATTGCATACGCCCTCCAGCCCGCCCTCGGGCATGCCCTCGCCGCTCTGGCCCCAGCGGCGCCAGCATTCCTTCATGACATCGTCGAGCGAGAACTTGCCGTTCGCGGATTCCGAACGAATCTTGAGGTCGAGTGCGAGGGCGATCAGGGCGCCCTTGGCGTAATAGCTGACGATTGCATTGCCTGAATTGGCATCCTGCTTGTAGAACTTGGTCCAGGCATCGAAGCTCGACTCTTCGACGCTTTGCCTGTGCCGACCCGGACCTCGCAGAACGCGCGTAATCGTCTGGCCGACAAGTTCAAGATAACTTTCGACAGTGATCAGGCCCGAGCGGACCAGCGCGAGATCATCGTAGTACGACGTGATTCCTTCGAATACCCATAACAGCCCGGTATGCGTCTCGGTACTCAGGTCATACGGGGTAAACGCCGCAGGCTTCAGTCGTTTGACGTTCCACAAATGAAAGTACTCATGGCTGGCCAGGCCCAGGAAGGTGCGGTATTCATCGCTTACATCCTCGTCCAGGCGCAGCGGCAGATGGTCCCGCGCGCACACAAGGCTCGACGACCAGCGATGCTCGAGCCCACCATAGCCACTGCCCGGCGCATCGAGCAGGAACAGGTACCTGTCGAAGCCATCCGGCACGCCAAGCAATTCCATATGCTGCTCGCAGACGCGCTGCAGGTCGTGGCAAAGACGCTGGATGTCGACACGTGTGCGGCCGCGAATCGCGATTGCGTGAGGAATGCCGTTGGCTTCGAACTCGCCAATGGTCAGGCTGCCGATCTCGACCGGGTGATCGATCAGTTCTGCATAATCGTCGGCCTCATACACGCCGAACCCGTACTGCTCTGCATCCTTGCGGCGCATCGATGTCGCCACTCGCCACTCCTTGCCGAGTGGCTCATCGGGAGCGACGATCTCGAGCTCACATGGAGCGGCCTCCTGACCGGCGACGTTAAAGAAAACGCATGGGCCGTTGAAATAGGCGTGCGTCGTGTCGAGGTGAGCACCGCGGACGCTCGGGTCGTAAGCGTAAATTTCTGCCGTTATCGTCAGCTCGCGCTCGACGGGCGCAGCCTGCCAGCGGCTCTTGTCGAGCTTGGTCAGTTCTACGGCAAGTCCGTCCGACTCGGCGCGAATTGCGACGACGTTTCGAGCGTAGTCACGGATCATGTAGCTGCCCGGAATCCACGCCGGCATGGCAAACACCTGGCCGGATGGGTCCGGTTCGCTGACTGTCAGGATGACTTCGAAAATGTGCGCGCCGGCGTCCTGCGGCCGGATGCGATAGCGCAGCGCTGATGTCATCGTTCCCGGACCGGTTCGGTTAATTTCAGACTCAGGCACTTGGCCGATCCCCCGGCCTTCAGAAACTCGGTCAACTCGACCTCATGCACCTTGAACCCCGCAAGCATCAACCTGGCTTTCAGCGGTTCCGACGCCCGATGCAGAATGACGCGGTCGTCGATGTTGATCGCATTGCACGCGAAATTACCGGCGTCGAAGGTATCGACGATGATGCGCTTGTGCGGCGGTATACGGCTCTCGATCGCAATGCGCGAGTCGTAATCGAACGCGGGTGGGTGATACATCAGGAAGCCGTCTGTCAGGGGACAGAAACAGGTATCGATATGGTAAAAGCGCTCGTCGGTCAGGCGAATGGAGATGACCTCGATATCAAAGTATTTCTCGATCTCCTTGTGCGCCTCGATCTCGGTGCGAAACCCGTAGCCGGTCCAAAGCCATGGCCCGCGGCGGTCGAGCAGGCAATCCCCGGCACCCTCGAAGCCGATCTTTTCATCCAGTTCGAACAGGTCGAAGCCATTGTCCCGGAACCATTGCTTGAATATCGGTTCCTCGGGGCGGCGCTCCATCGGCATGAAATGACTCGCGATTGCCTTGTTGCCATAGACCACACCGGCATTGGCAGTAAAGACCATGTCGGGCAGGTTGGGATCCGGGTCCAGCGTCACGACGTCGGCGAACTCACTGACCGTATCGCCCAGCTCGGCAAACTGCTGTTTGGCCTTTGCCAGGCTCAGTGAATCCTCATTCCCGGCCATCCACGGATTGATGACATAGTCGACCGTAAAATAGTCGGGCGGGCACATCAGGATCTTGTCTCTCGATTGGCTCATTTGTTCTTCTTGGTTGTGGCTTACGTTGATTCTACCGGATCGCCACCAGGCAGGTGGACCTCGGCGAGCATGCAGCGCACGCTGCCGCCAGCCGATGCCTCAATGGTATCGATCGGCACTGCCACGACATCACCATTGTCATGCAAGACCTGCAACTGCTCATGATCGAGCGAATCAAACGCTTGCTGCGACATCGCCACTACCCGGTCTCCGGCGGCGTTGCGCAACTCGAGCATATTGCCGGCAAATGCGTCCAGCTGGTCATAGCTCAGCGAGATAATCTTGCGCCCGGACGCTTCCAGGCGTTGCAAGACTGCTACGCGCTGGTCTTCGCGCGGAATCGCCTCGTCACAGATCACGGCGAGTGACTCGCCAATGTTCATAAGCACGTTGGTGTGATAAATCGGCACGCCATCCCGGTCGACAGCATCGAACGCGACGACGTCGTAATTCATGCGCTGCGCAAAGTCGCCGAGCGGATCCAGCTGGGTTCTTGACGACAGGCACGCGTAAGCAACGTGGTTGATACGATCGAGAACCATGCTGCCGGTGCCCTCGAGGAAATGTCCGGCATCTTCATGATGCGACAGGTCGATAACCTCGGAAACGACATAGCGCGGGTCTTCGTCCAGGCTCTCGATGATGTCCATGCGTCGCTCGGTACGCCGGTTTTCGGCCTCCATCGGGTAAAGGACGACGCGTCCGTCGCTGTGGAAGCTGACCCAGTTGTTCGGAAAGATCGAATCGGGCGTATGCGGCTCCAGCGTATCTTCGACAACGATGACATTGATGCCATGGTCACGCAGCGCATCGGCCAGGCCGTCGAACTCGACTAACGCGGCCGCATTCTGTTCTTCGGCACTCGCCTCGCTGCGGCGCTGGAAACGGTTCGACTCCGCAGTGTGCGGGTTGCTCTCGAAACGCACCGGGCGAATCATCAGTACGGTAGATGCAAGCTGTGACTCCATACTCACGCTGCCTGGGTTAGGATGTGCCCGCCATGGTACATCACACCCGACAACTTCTCCGCGCGCAAGACGGCCACGAAATTCCCCTGCATGCCTGGCGTCCCGATGGCGACTGCCGGTGCGTGATTCAGCTCGTGCATGGTCTGGGCGAGTATGCGGCCCGCTATCAACGATTCGCCGAGGCGGCGGCGGTGGAAGGTTATGCGGTATGCGCCCACGACCAGCGCGGCCATGGCCCGGACGCAGAACAGCAGGGTTTTCTCGGACCCGGACATGGCTGGCAAAAGCTCATCGAAGACATTGAGCGTGTCAACCAGTACGTCCACGCGGAGTTCGAGGCGCTGCCGGTCATACTGCTCGGGCACAGCATGGGATCGTACGTCGCGCAGAACTTCGCCATGTACCACGGCCCGCGAATAGACGGCCTTATCCTCAGCGCATCAACCTGGCCTTCGCGCCTGCGGGTATTGACCGGCCTGCTGGTTGCGCACGTGGAGTCCTTCCGGCTGGCCCCGCACAAGTACAGTGGCCTGCTTCACTTCCTCGGGTTTAGCAGCTTCAACGGCCCGTTCAAACCTGCCCGTACCGAGTTCGACTGGCTGTCGCGCGACGAACAGGAAGTCGACGCTTACATCAACGATCCGCTTTGTGGCGGGCCATATACCTGTAGCCTGTGGGTCGAGCTGGCGCGCGGCCTGCTGCGAATCTCATCCGACCACGAACTGCTGCGCATACCGTCTGACCTGCCGATCCTGATCACGGGCGGCGAAAAAGACCCGGTCGGTGGCGAAAAAGGCATGGGCAAGCTCGCGCTACACTATGCGCAGACCGGCCACCAGCGGTTAAAAGTGAAAATCTACAAGGACGGCCGCCACGAGATGCTGAATGAGGTTAACCGCGATCAGGTGATGCGCGACTGGTTCGACTGGTTAGCCACTACCACTCGTAACTGGCGCTCAGGCTGACCTGGCGCCCGACCGCCGGCGTCCCCGGAAACTGCTGGTATTCGTCATCGGTCAGGTTGTCTGCTGTCAACACAAGGCTGAGGCCACTGCTGCGGGCTGGTTGCCATGCCACAGCCAGGGAAGAGAGGAGAGCCGTATCGTCGCCGTCGCGTAACGGGTTGTCGCTCTGCTGCCGGTACTCGTTGTCCCAGCGAAGCTCGAAGCCTTCGGCAAAACGGTAACGCAACGCAAATGTCGCCCGGTGTTTTGCATAGTTGAGCGCGTAGAAACTCGCATCGACAACGGCATCCCCGTAGTCGGAGTCCTTGTCGAGGTAGGTATAGCTGGTCACCAGCTCGACTGAATCCCAATGCCGGCGAAAGAAGAACTCGGCGCCGAGAACGTCTATATCGACCGCGTTTGCCTGGCGGGCGAACGGCGCGCCCGTTGCGAATGTCCAGTCGACGAGATCGTCGTCCTGACGGTAGAAAACAGTGGCCTTGCTGTCCCAGTTGCCCGCGTCCCTGCCTGTGGACAAGGCGAGCTGCCGGGACTTTTCGCGGCCCAGCGACGCGTTGCCGCCGAACAGGCCCGCAGGAGGAGAATTGAGAACTGTGTAGCCCGGCACCTGCGACGATGACGAATATTCGAGTGATGCGAAGTCGCTGCCCCTGGCTGTCGTCTCGTGCCAGGTCAATTTCCCGACCGGTGAGACGGCACTGCCGTCCTCACTCGTCCAGTCGACCGTAGCGCCGAACTGCACAATGAACGTCTTGGCATTGCCGACGCCGATTTCCATGGTCGGCACCACGCTGAAAGTCGCATAATCCCTCGAGTCGAATTCGCCTTCGGTCAGGTCCGTCGAGAATACGAGCTCATCGGAAGCCAGTTGTGCGGCGAACTGCCAATCCAGGTTGCCGGCCTCGTGCGAGCCCTGGAAGCCGAGCCCGAACACCTTCGTCTCGTGATCAAACGAGCCCGGACCGCCCGACTCAGAGGTGGAGCGGTCGAAGTCGTAGTCATCCTCGAGCTCGCGGTAGAAAGCGCCGAACTCGAGATACCCGGCGTCACGCTCGAGGCGATGATTTGCGAGTAATAACTTGGTCTTTGTGTCGTCAGTTTCCGGCAACGAGGCGAACCCGGTATATGCGCCAGGCCAGCCATAGAATTTGTCCTCGTAGCCGATAACGACGTCGGTCTGCTCGCCGTCGTCAGTGCGTTGCAGGTGGACATTGAATCGTGAGAAATCGTGATCGCCGAACCCGATCGTGCCGTCGCCACTCGAGCGCGAAGCAGACATCGCATAACCGATATCCGCCCCCGATGTCAGAGCAGACGTGCCGCCTGCGCGCAGCGACAGGAAGCGCAGGTTGTCACTGCCGGCGCCCACGTCGAGCGAACCGCTGTCTGTGATGCGACGGAGCGCATAGTCGACCGTCGCGATACTTGAATTGAACCCGGCCAGTGAGTTGTCGATGCCGACGAGCAACTCCGGGTCGGACAGGAAGGCAGGGTCGATCGGCAACCCGGCAACATAGTGCCCGGTCTGCGGGTCCATGATCGTGACAGCGCCCGCCCTGAATCCTGTGTTCTCGAACAATCCACCCCGCACGGTCACGTCCGCCTGGCCCTCCGGCAGGCCGCGAGACTGGAGCTCGGTGAGCGGGTCGAACCGTAACGCGGTTGCGACTGAAGCGTAGGTGCCCGCCGGGCGGGTGTTTGCCACACGCGCGGCCGAAACCTTGATTTCGGATATTTGCTCGGCGTCGTTTTCCTGTGCGCCGGCGATTGCCGACGCAAGGCCTGCAATGACGACCAATGTCAGTTTGCATTTCATTACGCGAGCCACCCCGCAGCCCATCCCCAAACGTGCGCAGAATGTGCCACAGTGGATGCTCGCTGTCATCGCCAATCGGGTACCGGACAAGAAAACCGCGCACTCTCTGCAAAGAAAGCGCGCGGTTATCGAACGTCTTGTTCAGGTTCTAGAATGTGTAGCTGGCTCCGATGGACCAGTATGCGCCGTTAAACCCAAATGGCGCAGAACGACGTGAGTACTTGAACACAGTCGGGCTGAACAAATCCTCAGCCCCGGGCGATGACTCAAAGCTACCGCCTCGTGAACCAGAGTTGGTGACTTCGTCCGGCACGAC
>JARRLQ010000052.1:0-16991 GCA_037386905.1 Woeseiaceae bacterium | reverse complement strand
GAAGTATAAAAGCCGATAGTGTTGATGAACCGATTTCTGAAAGACGCATCGACGCAAATCTCTGCGAAAGGCTTGTCCAACTTGAAGTCCCAGCCCTCATACTCTTTCGTATCGGCGGAGAAAAACGCGGTAACGTCCGGATGTCGGCTGACGTGATGAGACCACATATTTTCGTAGTGACTAGTGAGCTGCTCATGCTCCTCGTTAAGCCGAGCGGCATAATTCCCAAATTCTTCTTGGAACTTTGGCGATAGCAGGTCTTGGTATCGGGCTTGGCTGGCGAGCTGGTCAAGTGCGACTGTGGTGAAATTCGGCTGAACATCTTCGACGAAGTCGAACAACAATCGTTCCAATGCGGCCTGAGCATCCGGTGAAAAAGCGCAAGCGTTGAGCGCGTCGCGTCCCCGATTTAGATCTTCTCGGCCCTCGTCAAAAATAATCAAGACTTCCTGAATTATGTCGATGTTTTGAGAGACCTCTTTATCCAGTAGCTCCAAAGAGGTGGCCAGCTCGGCCAGCTCGGCTTTGTTATTTCGGACATCGTTCCAATTCGCCACCTCGATGCCGATAACCACACCAACGACGACAATGACGAAGTCAATGCCGACCGCAAACCAATTCTGGGCACTGACGTTTTCCATGACTCTGCGCAAAAGCATGCTGACCCCCCACTTGCCTTTCGTTGAGAATAGAGGAATTAGGACGGCACGTTAAGGAGTGGGGAGTTCGAGTCTTGCTGTATGAGGGGATATGACAAAGGCAAGTCCTGACCCTAATTTGCCGCTGACGACCGTCTGCTAATGGCCGGAAGCAGCCTGTGACCAGGTGATACACTCAACGACTGGTAATGACCCAAAGCAGTCATTGGCGTGAAATGCTCACATGATGCAATTGTCGGCTCAATATTTGATCGGAGAAAGCAATGACAGGTTCTAGGATTGCCCCGACACTGTTATTGATGGGGTTGGCAATTTGCGCATATGCAGACGGTTCTACAGAAACGTCTTCAGAGACCGAGCTAATCGCGCTCGATGATGCATGGATCGACGCGGAAGTTGAAGGTGACAGGGACGCCCTCGAGCGCATTCTCCATGAAGACTTTCTGGCTACATTTGCGTCGGGTCGGACTATTGATCGAGCCACGTTTATTGATCTCATAGTAGATAACCCGCCTGCGCCCTTCTCCGTGACCCACGAGACTATTCGGCTGCATGGAGACACTGCGTTGGTAATTGACGTGTCGGAGGATGGAAAAACAAAATATACGTGGATTGCCACAAAGCGTGACGGGCAGTGGAGAGTGATTTCTGAGACATTTTCAAGGATCGAATCGACATGAAGATCGCAGTGGTATTGGTCGGCTGACGTGCGCTTCTAGCCGGAAGCCGCCGGTCGCCTGGTCTAAGGTAGAACGACGGCTTCTGACCCATTGCGGACACTGACATCATTTGATTGCTGGATGCGCTCCAGCCGAACGGACCCAAAATGAACCTAGAATCCTGGGCTTATATTTCAGAGATCGTCGGCGCGATAGCTGTGGTTGCGTCACTGATATACGTCGGTATCCAGATTCGCGATTCTAATCGAGTGAATCAGGCAAACGCGCGCCACAACATCTCGGAATTTGTACTGCAGGTTTCAATGTTCAACGCTGGACACGCTGATCGAATCGCAGCCATTCAGCAAAAGATAAGCGAGGGCGAGAAGCTCACTGGAGCAGAACACACTTTTCAGTGGTGGAGCCACATGAACATGATGTTGCATGCGGAAACGTACTACCATCATTACGAACTAGGACTGATGCCAGACGGGCATTGGAAAGGCTATGTCCGTTACGTAGAAGGCTACTCAATTGCTCCCGGATTCGCCGATTTTTGGAAGGAAGTCGGTCCAGCATTTTCGCGAAACTTCTGCAACTGGATGACCGAAGTCGTTAATCGAAACAATGACCTGAACTTGCCGTCCCATGACGATGCGTGAACGTCCGCTCCTGGCCGATAGCAGCCCCTGGCGATTTGATACACTCGACGACTGGTGTTGACCCGAAGCAGCCGCTCGCGATCGCTCGAACGGCCTACTACACTGAAGGAAATAAGACGAACCAGATGGTGCGCTGATGAAACACTTCGCGATGCTCTGTGCCGCTCTTCTCGTAATCGGCTGTTCCGCAGAGACAAGCATCCCCAACGGGTCACTTCCGGTCCCCACAGAAATTATCGACCTTGGAGCACTGGTAACTGAGCGGACACCAGAAGAGTTCTGGGGAGAAGGATTCCTGAGGGAGATGGACTTCACTGAGTCCAACACGTTTGACATCATCGCAAGGACTTGGGGCCCTGTGTCCATCTCAAACAGTTACTACAGACTTTTCAATCACGGTGGGCCGCATGTGGACGCGCCAAATCATATCGGTCTGGGAGAGGGCTTGGATTATTACCCAGTGGAATCCTTCGCGGGGCCACTCAAAGTTTTTGATTTCAGCCACTTGCCGATTGGTCGCTCAATTACGAAAGAGATGTTGATCGACTTGCCGATTGATTCGGGCGACATAGTTTTGACTTATACGGGATATTCCCCACCCGAGTCTGATGACGCCTGGCCGCAAGCGGTTGCACTGGACTATGAAGCGGCAAGGTATCTGGCTGCCCTGCCAATACGCGCGATCGGAACGGACGCTTTCAATGTTGAGAGTATGACTGACAATACTCCAGTGCCTAGTGATAACGAGACTGCCCGGCTTCTGCCCGGGCATCACGCGTTTCTGTCAAACGGAATCCCGGTCTTTGAGCAGCTCGTGAATGTAGACAAGTTACTTGGCAAGAAGGCCATGTACTTTGTTGGGGCACCGCTGAACATCAAGGACGGCGATGGAATGATGGTTCGCCCCCTCGTACTCGTTTACTAGGAGCGTCTGCTCCTGGCCGGGACCAGCCGGTCACCTGGTTTGAGTTAGAATGGCTGGAGTTAACCCAGAGCGGACATCGAGGATGATAGATTCTGAACAGCGCCAGCACGCTATTGAAAGTGGCAAGATGATGGATCTAGTAGCTTGTCCGGTCAGCGGAGTCTTTCGCAAGAAATTCTGCAATCTTCTTTCGTAGATTTTCAGCACTTTCCTTGGATTTCCGACTGTAATCTCCATCCTGAGCCAGAAAAGCAATAGTCACAGGCAGCCATTCAGCAAGGGCGGGTTTACTAGCTAATTTTTCCAATACGGCCTTTGCCTCTTCGGACGTCACTTCCATGCCAAGGCGACTGACCCAGAATGCCTCGAACTGAGTCGGTGTTAGAATTCCGGCCTGTCGCTTGAGGTACTCCGTCTGATTCATTTCACGCAAGTAACCCCACTGCGAGTATTGTCGGATTTGCTGATAGTATTTCGTGACAGATGTTCGCAGTGCTACATCTCTGATAATGCCAAGCTCGCCGGTGGACTTGATTTCTTCGAACGTGTTATCACTTACAACCGGTGAATAAGTGAATCCAGCCCTGACCAGGGCGTTTACAAATTCGGTCGGCGCACTGGTTGCTAATGTCGGGTCGGCTAGAACAGCCAAAACTAGCCGGGCATATCCAATGCGCCGATTCGCTGTGGTGATTCCAGCCTCGAATTCGGCAATATCCTCGGCAAGCTCGGCATCGATTCGTTGCAAATAGTCGGTTTCTCGAACACGTTCTTTCCGCACCGAGTTCCAGTCATCAACTTGCAGGCCTAGAAATATTGCGACAACAACTATCAGGATTTCCAAAAAAACTGTGAACCAGTTTTGTTCGGCAATTGCTACAGACAATCTTTTTAGAATCATTATTTTTCCCCTCGATTGGCAGCATAGCCGACTTGGCGCGGGTTGTAATCGGATGCACCGCGATCGTCCGCATCTGGCCGATAGCGAGCATTGGCCGGCCGCAAAGTGAGCGGCTGCTTCACTTCGCTTTCCAGCCGGTCGCCTGTGCTGGGTTACAATGACGGGGTGTGACCCAAAGTGGCCCCTCGGCTTTGTCAAGCAGCGAGTCATCTTTCCAGAGTGCTGTGGATAGATTCATACCTTTCTTTCTGGTTCCTTTTATGGCGTGGGGCGTTCGCCACTATCTGATCGCACGCAGTGACTACACGACACTCAAGAAAATCACATTGGCCATAGGTGTCTCAGCTTTCTTTTTGACCGAGATGGCTCGAAGTTTCTATCGCCCGTATATATATGCCAACGACATTGACGACTGGGTGGTTGCAGACACCATAGGCAACTCTCTTGGCACTGTGGCCGCGGTGTTCATGATCCTGACAATGTCTGGCCGCGGAACCAGCTGGGACTGGCGGCTCGTCGGAATGGTGATAACTGGGCTAATCGGGTACGAGATGTTGAACCTCATTGGCGATCGCTCGTTCGATGTTAATGATGTGGTAGCAACGTTAATATTTGGGTGCGTCTCAATTGTCGTCTACGCTCGAATCCTCTCTCACTTCGGTGCACTTACCGCGCCTCGCGACGGAGCATCGCATGACTAACGCAAGTTTCGAACGACAGCTCCATGCGAAAGCTGACACCCGGTCGGCCGCATCTCGTTCTGGCCCCTTTGCCGATACACACTGGCTATTCCGTGAATAGCCGGCAGCCAGGAAGCGACTTCACCGTATACCGCCTGTAAAATCGGATACCTGCTTTCACACATAGCCGACGGGAGCCCGCGCCATTACCGAGGAAATCAGAGCACCGAAGCGAGATATATCGCCGTCACAGCGGGTAACGACTGCATTTCTCGAACGACGGTGGGTGTCGCTGTTTGCCGAACTCATATTGATTGTCGCCGGCATCCTCATTGCGCTATACATCGATGGCTGGGTACAGGACCGCCAGGACAGGGCCAGGGAGACGGCCTACCTGGAGCTGCTGCGCGACGACCTCCTGATCATCGAAGACGAAGTTGCCCAGTACGTCGCGTTCCAGGAAAGCATAGTCGCAACCGGCAAGGCCTTCCTGGACGCAGTATCCAGCGCCGACTCATCCGCCGGGCAGCGCTCACTGCAGGGCATGCTCAGCGAGATCTCGGTGCGCCGTACGTTGAGCATTGACAGTGCCGTTTACGCGGACCTGACCAGCACGGGCAATCTCCAGCTGATTCGCGATCCGGAGCTGCGCAGGCATGTCGTGCAGTATTTCGCCAGCGTCGAGCGCTCCGAACTGATCGCGGAGAAGAACAGCAAGGAGTATGTCGATGGAATCTTCGTGCCCTTCCTGCTGGATGCCGGCGTGACCATCAACGTCGACCAGTCGGTGCTTGCGGCCGTCGCCGAGACGAGCGAAGCCCTCGCCGCAACCCTGGGGACCGACTTCACCTGGCCCCGGGACAACATCTTGCAGCAGTCGCCCAGGGCTTCTGCCTGGGACGATTTCCGGCGCCAGGTCCTGTTTCGAATGCGCATTGCCACGGGCGGACGATTGATTGGCGAGCGCATCATCGCGTCGACACGTGAATTGCGCGCAGAAATCGAAAAAGAGCTGTCGCGCCGCCAACGCGCACAGTAAACCCGATATAATCCGCGCAACCTTTGCTGAGGGCTTTGCGATGACTCTGACCACCAAGATCCTGTCCATCCTGTTACTGGCTTTCGCGCTCGGCGCCTGTGGCCAGAGCGGACCGCTTTACGTTCCCGGCGACCCGAGTGAAATCAAGACCCAGCCCACGGCGCCCGAGTCCGAAGAAAACGGCGACGAGAACGGCGAGGAAGACGAAGGCTGACTGCCGGATAGCGATAGTCCGGCTATGTCTGGCGTAGACCTCGTTCTGATCGATGGATCGTCCTACCTTTACAGGGCGTTCCATGCATTACCCAGCCTGACCAACTCCGCGGGCGAACCGACCGGGGCGCTGCACGGTGTCCTGACGATGATCAACAAGCTCGTGCGCGAACAGCCCGACGCGCAGGTCGCTGTCGTCTTCGACGCACCGGGCAAGACGTTTCGCGACGAGCTATTCGCCGACTACAAGGCGCATCGCCCGCCGATGCCCGACGACCTGCGCAGCCAGGTCGAACCGATACTCGACGCCGTGCGCTTCATGGGGCTGCCACTGTTGCAGATAGAAGGCGTTGAAGCCGATGACGTCATCGGCACGCTGTGCCGCAAGGCGGCCGACAAGGGCCGTGCGGTGCTCGTCTCGACGGGCGACAAGGACCTTGCGCAACTCGTCAATGACAAGGTCACGCTCGTCAACACGATGAACGACAGCGTGCTCGACCGGGACGCCGTCAAGCAAAAGTTCGACGTGTGGCCAGAGCAGATCATCGATTACCTTGCGCTCGTCGGTGACAGCTCCGACAACATCCCCGGCGTGCCGAAGGTCGGCGCCAAGACCGCCGCGAAGTGGCTCAACCTCTATGACAGTGCGGACGGCATCGTCGACAACGCCGAAGAAATCAAGGGCAAGGTCGGCGAAAGCCTGCGCGACAACATCGAGCAGCTGCACCTGTCACAGCAACTCGCGACGATCCGCTGCGATATCGACTTGCCCGTGTCGCTCGACGACATCAGCGCAACCGACGGCGATCCCGCCGAGTTGCGCGATCTTTACAGTCGATACGAGTTGCGCACGTTGTTGCGCCAGCTCGACGAACGGGACGGTGCGCCGCAACCCGAGGCCGAGGAGACACCGGCCGGTGACTATGAAACAGTGCTGACCTGGCGCGCGTTCGACAAGTGGACGAAGAGAATCGACAAAGCCGAACTGGTCGCGTTTGACACCGAGACAACGAGCCTTGACTACATGGCCGCCGAGCTCGTCGGGCTGTCGCTGTCGGTTACCCCGGGCAAAGCCGCCTACATCCCCGTCGCGCATGATTATCCGGGCGCACCTGATCAGCTGCCGCGCGATGAGGTCCTGGACAAGCTTCGACCCTGGCTGGAGAATCCGGACAGGAAGAAAGTCGGACATCACCTCAAGTACGACGCCCACATCCTCGCACGGCACGGCGTCAGCCTGCAGGGCATGGCGTTCGACTCGATGCTCGAGTCCTACGTCCTCAACAGCGTGGCCACACGCCACGACATGGACTCGGTTGCCCGGCACTACCTCGGCCGCGAGACGATCAAGTATGAAGATGTTGCGGGCAAGGGCGCGAAGCAGCTGACATTCAATGAAATCGACCTTGAAACGGCTGCGCCTTATGCCGCCGAGGACGCCGACATCACACTGCAGCTGCACGAGACTCTTTGGTCGAAGCTCGGTGAAATCGAGTCGCTGCGAGACGTTTACGTCGACATCGAGCAGCCGCTCGTGCCCGTACTGCTCGATATGGAGGAGACGGGCGTGCTGCTCGACCGCGACATGCTTGCCAAACAGAGCAACGAACTCGCCAAACGCATGACCGAGCTCGAGCAGGAGGCGCACGAACTGGCCGGCGGCCCGTTCAATCTCAGCTCACCGAAGCAGCTGCAGGAAATCCTGTTCGAGAAGCTCGAGCTGCCAGTCATTCGCAAGACTCCGAAGGGACAGCCGTCGACGGCCGAGGACGTGCTCGTGGAGCTGGCCGACGATTACGACCTGCCACGCGTCATCATCGACTACCGCGGTGTCAGCAAGCTCAGGAGCACCTACACGGAAAAGCTGCCGCTGCAGATCGCCGCCAGCACCGGTCGCGTGCACACCTCCTACCACCAGGCCGTCGCCGCAACCGGGCGCCTCTCGTCAACCGACCCGAACCTGCAGAACATCCCGATCCGGACGCCCGAAGGCCGCCGCATTCGGAAGGCGTTCATCGCGCCGGACGGCCATGTCCTGATGGCCGCTGACTATTCGCAGATCGAGCTGCGCATCATGGCGCACCTGTCAGGGGACAAGGGCCTGTTGAACGCATTTGCAGCAGAACTCGACGTGCACCGGGCCACTGCCGCCGAGGTGTTCGAGGTCGACCTCGACAGCGTCAGCGACAACCAGCGGCGCTCGGCCAAGGCCATCAACTTCGGCCTGATGTATGGCATGTCTGCGTTCGGACTCGGCAAGCAGCTCGGCATCCAGCGTAACGAAGCACAGGAATACATCGACCTGTATTTCGACCGCTACCCGGGGGTCAAGGCATACATGGACAACACGCGCGAGAGCGCCAGCAAGCAGGGTTATGTTGAGACCGTGTTCGGCCGACGCCTTTACCTGCCCGAAATCAACGCCCGCAATGCGCAGCGACGCCAGTACGCCGAGCGCAGTGCCATCAACGCGCCGATGCAGGGCACGGCCGCCGACATCATCAAGCGGGCCATGATCGAAGTGCACCACTGGTTGACGGAAGGTAATCGCGGCGGCCGCATGATCATGCAGGTGCACGACGAACTCGTGTTCGAGGTCGCCGAGGACAAGGTCGACGCCTTCTCGAAGCAGGTCTCAGAGCTGATGAGTTCGGCCGCCGATCTCTCGGTGCCGCTCCTGGTTGACGTAGGAACCGGGAACAACTGGGACGAAGCGCACTAAAAAGACCTATACCAGGTCGGCGAACACGCTCCGGTAGGCCTTTACCTTCATGGCTCGCTGCGCTGCGCTTTACTTCCGGTAAAGGCCTCCCCTCGCGCGCCCGCCAGCCTGATTTAGACCGTATCCAGGGCATTTCTCCCCATTTTTCAGACATATACGGCTATGAGGAACTTTCCGGATCGGTCAGACTCAAAACCTAGTGAGTGCAGTAGTCACTCGCCTGTTTACCTCCCTAAACGGGCGTGCAACCCGGTAACCCCAAGCCGGTTGCTTCTTCAACTCCGGGGCACTCTGTGCCCCGGTTTTTTTATGCGCAAAGAAAACGCTCGAGGACGTCGCGCGCCTCGTCTTCTCCCTGGCGGCTGAGTGCCGAGAACTGCTGCACGGTCGCGCGCTCGCCAACCTCCTTCTTTACCTTCAGAAGTGCGTTGGCAGCCCGCCCGCGTTTGAGCTTGTCCGACTTGGTGAGCAGGATATGAATGGGCAGCTCGACCGACTCGGCAAACTCGATCATCTGGCGATCGAAGTCCTGCAGCTGGCGCCTGATATCGACGATGAGTAGCAAGCCGCGGAGGCTGTTACGCACGCGGAAGTAATCTGACAATAATTTCCCCCAGTGCTCGCGCATGGCACTGGAAACCTGGGCAAAACCATAACCGGGCAGGTCGACGAGCCTCTGCCCGTCGCGCAGGCTGAAAAAGTTGACCAGCTGCGTGCGTCCCGGCGTCTTGCTCGTGCGCGCGAACTGGCGCCGGTTCACGATGACGTTGATGGCACTGGATTTGCCGGCATTGGAGCGGCCCGCCACCGCCACCTCGGCACCGTCGTCGGCAACAAACTGGTCGAGGGCATTGGCGCTCTTGATAAAGCGGGCTTCGGGGTACTGCGACATGGGGTATGCCCAGGGGAATCCGTGTATAATTTGGGGCTGCTAGTCTGACGGCTAAAGGGTCAAGCGGCAAGGCAACCCAAGGCCTTGCGACCTCTCAATCAGCGGACAAATCGAATTAATAAACGGCGTGGGCACTGCCCTGCGCGAGGAAGTAACGGTTACAAGAAGATGACTACACGGAAAGCAAAATGCTGGCTGCCTGTCGCCCTGCTACTGGCGGTCACCCAGGTCCAGGCCGAGAGCCTGGTCGACGGTTCGATCGATGCGGGCAAGGCCAAATCGGTCACCTGTTCGGCGTGTCATGGCCTCGAAGGCATTAGCGTCAGCGGCGTCTGGCCACACCTCGCCGGCCAGAACGCACCCTACATCGTTGAGCAGTTGACTGCCTTTCGTGACGGCGCGGCAGACCCGACCAAGGCGGCGCGCTATGAGCCGACGATGACGCCGATGTCGATTCTGCTGAATGACGAGGATATTCGGAACCTGGCCGTCTATTACGAGAGCCTGCCGTCGCCTGCCCAGGCTGTCGCCAGCCCGGACACGATCGCCAAGGGTGAAGCCCTCTATCGCGGCGGCGACCTGGAGGACAAGGCATCAGCCTGCCTCGCGTGCCACGGCCCGACCGGCCACGGCAACCCGGCGGCAAAATACCCGGCACTTCAGGGCCAGCATGCGGTCTATACGGCGAAGCAATTGAGAGATTACAGGAGCGGTGCCCGCACGACGGATGGCAAGACGCGCATCATGCGCGACATTGCCGCGCGACTCAGCGACGACGACATCGATGCACTCGCCTCCTACATACAGGGACTCAAGTAATGAGGAATGCATTTGTAATTGGCTTTGCCGTGCTTTTGTTCGCTGCCTGCGGGCAGGAAGAGCCGGCACAGCCTGCAGCCGAAGAACCTGCAGCGGCTGTTGAAGAAGCCGCCGTCGAAGAAGCCACCGAGGCTGTTGCCGAGGAAGCAGAGACCACGGTCGTCGAGGAATCGGCCGCCGAGCCCGAGGAAGACGAGCAAGCCATCCTGCTGGCGCAGGCGGATACATCGGCTGTCACTCATGACTGGCAGTTCACGGAAGGCCAACATTACAAGCGCCTCGTACCGACGCAGCCGACACTTGGCGGTGCGGACAAGATCGAGGTTGCCGAATTCTTCTATTACATGTGCCCGCATTGCTACAACTTCGAGCCGATGATCAAGAAGTGGGCTGAAGACAAACCCGCCAATGTCCGCTTCGTGCAGATTCCGACGATGTGGAACCAGCTCCTGGTGCTGCACGCGCGCATGTACTACACGGCTGAAATCCTGAACCGTAATGGCTTACTGGCCGACCTCAACGAATTCCAGGCCGCCGTGTACCAGCAGATTCACCAGCGCGGCAACCGGCTGACGTCGGAAAGCGCTATCCAGGGCCTGTTCGCGCGATTCGACGTCAGCGAGGACGACTTCTCTCGTGTCTGGAGTTCTTTCGAAGTGGACCAGAAGCTGCGAATCGCCAGCGACCTCGCGCGTCGTTACAGCGTCGACAGCACGCCGACGATCGTTGTCAACGGCAAGTATCGCTTCGGCGCCAAGGAAGCCGGCAGTTACGACAAGGTGACTGACGTCATCGACGAGCTGATCATCCGCGAGAGCGCCCGCTAGGAGCCGCGAGCAGCGCTCCTAACCGTTATCTTCCGCCACGATTCGTAACCGGCCGTCCGTCGAGCGCCGCCAGTACAGGCGCTTGACGGTGGTGACAGTGCGCTGTTCGTAAACGATCGCCTGCCGGAAGCGACTCAGGAAGAGCCCGCGATCCTCCGGGTCCGCAACCAACAGCACATCGTCGAGCACGACATCGCGTGGCGGCGCGCGCGTGATCGAAGCGGTCCGGAACGCCGCCCACTCGTCCCTGTTCATACCGCGGTAGCCGAACTCGTCGGCATACAGGGACAGGTAGCGATGCAGGTCGCCAGACGCGAAGCTCGCAGCCCAGGTGTCGAGTGCGTCGCGCAACTCGTCCCGCATCGCGGCCACCTTTTCCACGCTCACCCAGTCGATCTGTCGCGTGATGACGACCGGGGTTACAAGCGGCACGAGCTGCTCCTCGAGGGCCAGTAACTCTTCGTTGGGCAGCGCGATGCATCCATCGGTGTCGAGCGGTGGCCGCCGGCCGCCATTCGGTGCCACGCCGTGGATCCAGATGCCATCACCACTACGCCGATTGGTCCGGTCCCAGATGTTCGGATAGTCGAGCGGGAACGCGGCGGGTCCGTATTTCTCGTGCAGGTTCGTCGTGTCCAGCTGCTCGTTGATGAAATAGACGCCGAGCGGCGTGCGCCGGTCCCAGGCGCGTTCCTTGCCGACCCCGTTTTGCCCGACCGACATGTAGCTTTCACCGCGCAGCTGCGGGCCGTCCTCGCCCGCTTCAAACAGGTACAGCGTCGACGTCCCCGATTCCGCAACGAGGACCGTGCCGACCGAGACCGGTATCTCGAGCAGGTAAGCGGGCACGCCATCATGCTGCGCCTGCGAAGCAGGCGGCAGCACGAGGAACAGCAGCAACAAAAGGCGCACCATGCAGCGATATTACAGCTGCCGGCAGGGCGGCTCCATGATATGTTCTCCGACATCAGCAACCGATTTCCGGACCCGCCGTGAACAGAATTATTGCCCTCACGTTGCTCGTTTTCAGCGCCACCGCCGCGCTGGCGTCCAGCGACGAGACCTTCGAAGCCATCGGCTCTCGCTTCATCGCCGACCTGCCGAATTTCTCGCCGGTCGCATCTACCTCGATTGGCGACCACAGCCGCGACGGTGACCTCGACCAGGTCGACGCAGCAGCCCGCGATGCGCTCAGAAGCCTCTTGCGGTCCTACCAGGACGAACTTGCCGCGATCGACCGCGACGACCTGTCGCGCGCGAACCAGATCGACTATGAACTGCTGCAAAGCGACATCGCATCACGGCTGTGGGCGCTCGACGAGCTGCAGGAGTGGGCCTGGACGCCGCTTTACACTGTCAGCATCGCGGGCAATTCGGTATTCAGCCTCGTGTCACGCGACTTTGCCCCGCTCGAGCAGCGCATGGCGAACGTGGCGTCACGTCTCGAGCAGCTGCCGCGCTTCCTGCAACAGGCGCGTGCGTCGCTCGAACCAGCGCGTGTGCCCAAGATACATGCCGAGACTGCGGTCGAACGCAATCTTGGCCTCGTCTCGATCATCGAGACGATGGTTGTACCTGAAATGGAAAAGCTGTCCGATGCAACGCGGACACGGCTGGCGGCCGCGATCGAGACCGCGAAGGATGCGCTCGCCGATCACCAGACATGGCTCGAGGAAGAGCTTCTGCCACGGGCGGCCGGCGACTTCCGTATTGGCGCCGAACTCTATGACCGCAAACTGGCGTTCGCCCTCGACTCGCCGCTGAGCCGGCGGGAAATCGTGGCCCGTGCCGAAGCGGCATATGAGTCGGTGCGCAACCAGATGTACGAAGTCTCGAAGGAGATCTACGCGGCTGACCATCCCTACACCGCTTTTCCCGATACCCCCGATGAAGCCTACAAACAGGCCATCATCCGGGCTGCGCTGGAGAAGGCCTACGAGAAGCTGCCGCCACGCGACGGCATCATCGAGGTGGCAAAGCAACAGATGCAGCAGGCGACCGACTTCGTCATCGAAAACAACATCGTCACAATGCCGGACGAGCCCATCGAGATCACGGTGATGCCCGAATTCAGGCGCGGCATCACGATTGCTTTCCTGGTTTCGCCAGGGCCTCTCGACAAGGGACAACCTACGTTTTACGAAGTGTCGCCGATACCTGCAGACTGGAGCGAGGAGAAAGTCCGCTCCTTCCTGCGCGAATACAACGTCTATTCTATCCAGGACCTGACCATTCACGAGGGCGTCCCGGGCCATTACCTGCAGCTCGCGCTGAGCAACCGTTACCCGTCCGTGTTGCGTGGCGTGCTGCAGTCGGGGTCGATGATCGAGGGCTGGGCCGTGTACGCCGAGCAGGTCATGATTGACGAGGGGTACCAGGACAACGACCCGCTGCAGCGCCTGATCATGCTCAAGTGGAACCTGCGCGCGGTCACCAACGCCATTATCGATTCAGCCATTCACGTCGACGGCATGACACACGACGAGGCCATGAAGCTCATGGTCGAAGGCGGCTTCCAGGAAGAGCGCGAGGCGTCAATGAAGTGGCTGCGTGCACAGCTTACGTCGGCGCAGCTGTCGACGTATTTCGTCGGCTACCAGGAGTGGATCGAGTTGCGCCGGGAAGTCGAAGCAGCGTGGGGTGACGAGTTCACCCGCCGCATCTAACAGGTATTCGGCCGCGCCTGAACTCGTATGCCTGCGCGTGGTCTACCGGCTACCACGCGCTGGGGGGCGCAAGAACAACAATGAATATTACCGAGCTGAGCACGAAGCACTGGCCTTCGGTCGTTGTCGCTGTCGCACTGGTCGCCCTTTTCGGCCTGAGTTCGATCGCGTCGCTGCCGATCCAGCTGTTGCCGACCATTGAAGAACCGCAGGTGTCCGTCGCCAATTTCTGGCGCGCAGCCGCCCCGGAAGAGATGGAAGCCAATATTATCGAGCCACAGGAAAACGTGCTCAAGAATACGCCCGGGCTGACCAGCATCAGCTCGTTCATCGGCCGCGGCCAGGGCTTCATCAACCTGAGCTTCGCGATCGGCACCGATATCCAGGCCGCCAAACTCGACGTCATCAACAACCTGAGCCAGGTACCGGCCGGCCCGGCCGACGCCGTTGAGCCCCAGGTATTTGCCGGCGGCGGCCGTAACCTGCCCGGCGCCGCCTCGCTCCTGATCCGTGTGCTGCCCGGCAACCCGAACACGGAGCTGTCGAGCTACCAGGGTCTGATTGAAGAGTTCGTGCAGCCACGTCTCGCGAGAATCCCCGGCGTATCGCGAGTCGACCTGCAGGGTGAGCAGCCTCGCGAAGTGCACATTACCTTCGATGCCTACCGTGCCGCCGCACTCGGCATCCAGATCAATGACATCATCTCCACGGTCTCACGTGCTACCGATTCGTCGGGTGGCTTCGCCGACGTCGGGCGCCGCCAGTACACGGTACGGTTTGTGGGCCAGTTCGAACCCGGCCAGCTCGACGAACTGATTGTCGGCTGGAGCAATGACCGCCCGGTTTACCTTAGCGAAGTCGCCGATGTGGACATCGTGGCTCGCAAGCAGGACGGCTTCACGATGCGCAATGGGTACCCGGCGTATTACATCACCGTGCAGCGGGAATATGACGCTAACACCGTTTCTATCCTCGACGGTATCAATGAAGCGATCGTCGAGCTCAATGCAGGTGTGCTTGCCGACGCACAGCTGGAAATGGACCTGAGTTTCGATGCCTCGATCCATATCCGGCGAGCGATCTCACTGGTCAAGAACAACCTCGGTCTCGGCCTCGCGCTTGCCATCGGTGTGCTGTATTTCCTGATGCGCAGCAGGCGCGCGACCTTACTCGTCACCGCGACGGTGCCGCTATCGCTGCTCGTGGCCTTTGTCGCGCTGCGCATGTTCGACAAGTCCCTTAATGTCATCTCGCTTGCGGGCCTGGCGTTTGCCGTCGGACTCGTCATGGACGCAGCAATCGTGACACTGGAAAACATCGTGCGCTGCCGGCAGAACGGCATGGCGATGAAAGAAGCCGTCGCAAAGGGCACACGACAGATTACGGGTGCCCTGTTTGCCTCCACGGTAACGAGTGTGGCGATCTTCGTGCCGGTGCTGTTCATGGAAGGCATGGAGGGACAGCTGTTCCAGGATCTCGCCCTGACAATCGCCGTAGCCGTTTCTGCGTCCTTCTTCATTGCCATAACGGTGTTGCCTGTCGCCGCAAACTTCCTGCTGCGCGATGAGGAGGACGATGACCCGGTGGCCGGTTGGTGGACGAAGATTACCGAACTCGTCATGCGCCTGACACGGACTCCGGCCATTTGCCGCACATGGGCTGCAACTATCCTCGGCGCGTCATTGCTCGTAATGCTGCTGCTCGTGCCCAAGGCCAACCTGCTGCCGCAGGCGCCAGCCGACTCGTTTAACGCCTTCTTCGCGATGCCGCCGGGCGGCAATGTCGAGATGGTCAAGAACGAGATTGCCATGCCGATCGTCGAACGCCTGAAGCCGTACATGGACCATGAGAAGCAGCCCTACATCCGCGGCTACAACCTGTCTGCATTCGGGACATTCAATGCACTGTTCATCTACCCGGTCGATGCCGGTCGCATCGACGAGATGATGAACATTGTGCAAACCGAGGTGCTCGTTGACCTGCCTGATACGCAGGCATTCGTGCAACGCTCGTCACTTCTCAATTTCGGCTTCGATGGCGGCCGTGCGATCAATGTCGACCTGTCCGGAAATGACATCACGACACTTTCATCGGTTGCGGTGCAAAGCATGGGCATCATCAACGAAGTGCTGCCGGGCGCACAGGTACGGCCGAACCCGAGCCCGAACATTGCCGAGCCCGAGCTACGGCTCGTGCCGAACGACCGCCGCATCACCGCGGCCGGGCTTGATCGCGCCTCCCTGGCCAACATCGTGCGCTCGCTGACCAGCGGTTCATTCGTCGGCGAATACTTCGACGGCAACGACCGCATGGACATGATCCTGCGCGGCCCGACATGGACCTCGCCCGAGGAACTCGCCTCGACCCCGATCGCGACGCCACTGGCCGGCATACAGACAATCGGCGAACTGACCGATATCCGTCGTACCGTCGGGCCGACGCAGCTGCGCCGGGTTGACGGCCAGCGCACGATGACACTCACGGTCAGGCCGCCGGATGAAATGACCGTCCAGGAGGCGCTCGAAACGCTGCGCGACGCTGCCGGCCCGCGCATCAAGGAGATCATGCCGGCAGGCAGTGCTGTTCCTGATTCTTGCCGCTATGTTCCGCTCGTTATGGGATGCGTTCCTCGTATTGCTGTCGATGCCGCTCGCTGTTGCCGGCGGCATACTCGCCCTGCGCGTCATGAACCTGTTTACGACCCAGTCGATGGACCTGCTGACGACAATCGGCTTTGTCATTTTGCTCGGCCTCGTTGTCAACAACGCGATCCTGCTCGTCATGCAGACCCGCACCGGCGAACGCGAAGGGCTGGATACAGCCTCGGCCGTTGCGCAGGCGGTCCGCATGCGCGCACGTCCCATTTACATGAGCACGCTGACGAGCATCTTCGGCATGTTGCCGCTGATGCTCGTGCCCGGCGTCGGCTCACAGATTTATCGCGGCCTGGCGACCGTCATTGTCGGCGGAATGATCGTCAGCGCCATTTTCACCCTGATCCTGATGCCAAGCGTGTTGCGCTTGCCACGACTGCGGTTGCCGCGCCTGTCACGGGCCGGCGACATCGAGGGAGTCACTGCCGATGCCTAAGTACCGATTTTCGATCCTGAGCCTGCTGCTCCTCGCAAGCGCGGCCTTCGCACAGCAACCGCCCGCGCCGGTCGTGCAGATCGCCTACGTCGCTGAAACCGAGGTGGCGCCGACCGTTGCCGTACCGGGCACGATCTACAGCCGCAACGATATGCAGTTGACCGCGGGTGTCGCGGGCCAGCTGACCATGGTCGCCGAGCCCGGCACAATTGTTCAGGCCGGGCAGACCGTCGCCAG
>JARRLQ010000051.1:14095-26382 GCA_037386905.1 Woeseiaceae bacterium | reverse complement strand
AGACTGCACGCGCCGAGTATCAACGGGCCAAATTGCTTGCATCAGAAATCGACGCGACAAGCCCTGATAACGTGTCCTTGCTTGTCTGGCACGCCTGGAGTTCTATGCGGGACATCAGCCGCGCTACTCAAATCATCGAACGAGCGCTGTCAATCGAACCGACGAACCCGGATGCCCTGAATGCCGCCGTGGTACTGCTGACCCGGCTCTGGCGGTCCGGCGAAGCCATCCCGGTGGCCCGGTATGCGCGGGAGAGAGACCCGCTCAGCACCTTTGTCGTCTGGAACCTCGCTCGCGCCTACCGGAATAATGGCGAACACGCCGCTGCGGCAGAAACCCTGGGCGACATCGTCGCGCTGAACCCGGATGCGATAAGGGCCGCCTGGGGCATTGGAGTCGCCCTGCTGATGCAGTCAAAGCCGGAGCAGGCGTTAACGCAGTTTGACAACAACGTTTCAGACCCCGCGTATCGCCTGCACGGACAAGTGCTCGCGCTTCACGACCTCGGTCGTTCTGCCGAGGCGAACGCGGCACTTGACGAATTGCTGGCACTCGAAGAGTCATATGCTTACGCTTACCTGGTCGGCACCGCCTACGCATGGACCGGCGACCTGGACAACGCGTTCCTGTATCTTGAAAAAGAACGCGATAACGACCCGGGTGAAGGGTCCATATTCCGGGTCGAGGCGAATAGCCCATTGTACGCCAACCTGAGAGACGACCCGCGCTGGCTGCCGTTCCTGGCGTCGGTCGAACTCGATCCGGATTTCCTGGCATCAGTGGAATTCAATCCAAGATTGCCGCGCGCACTCCGATAACGCTCTTCGATTGGGGCATTCAACCAGTTCGCGACGTTTGAACGCATAGCCCTCATGTGCGTCCGATCTGCTTTCTCAGTTTCGCCAGTGGCAAGGTGTTAATCACATCGTTTTTCTCCAGCCAGCCGCGCCGTGCCTGGTCGATGCCGAAGCGCATGTAGTCAAGGCACTCCGTGCTGTGGGCGTCTGTCGTGATCGCAATCAGGGCACCCAAATCCTTCGCCATCATGCAGGCCGTGTCATTCAAGTCCAGCCGATCAGGGTGCGCGTTGAGCTCGAGAACACAGCCACGCGCGACGGCCTCCTTGATGATTCTCTCGAGGTCGACATCATATGGATCGCGTTCATTTATCAGCCGGCCCGTCGGATGAGCCAGGATATTGAAATACGGGTTATCCATTGCGCGCAGAATGCGCTCAGTCTGCTTCCTGCGCGTCAGTTTGAAATGGTCGTGGACGGCGCAGACTGTGAAATCGAGTTCGGAGAGTACGTTATCCGGCAGATCCAGTGAGCCGTCCTCGAGGATGTCGACTTCGATGGATTTGAGCACCACGATGCCATCGAGTTCGTCATTCAGGCGGTCAATCGCCTCAATCTGCTTGAGCAACCGTTTCTCATCCAGCCCATTGGCCACGGACAGGTTCCTGGAATGGTCATTGATCGAGATGTACTGGTAACTGCGCTTCGCTGCAGCGTCTGCCATTCTCTTTATCGTGTCCTGTCCGTCTGTGGCTCTTGTATGGCAGTGGAGGTCTCCACGGATGTCCGCCAGCGTCACCAGATCGGGTAGCGTGCCCTTCCGCGCGGCCTCCAGTTCGCCGCGGTTTTCCCGCAACTCGGGCGCCATGGCTGGCAAGTCAAGTGTTTTGTATACGGATTGCTCGGTCCTTCCGGCGATGCGCTTGTCGTTGCGAAAAACTCCGTATTCGTTGATCTTGAGCTTCCGGTCCACGCCTTGCTTGCGCAGCGCGATGTTGTGCTCTTTCGAACCCGTAAAATAGACGAGCGCGGCGCCATAACTCACCTGCGGCACGACACGCAGGTCCACCGAGAGGCCATCGCGCAGCCGCACCGTTGAGCGCGTGTCGCCCCGGGAAACCACGTCGACCACATCTTCGTAGCCAACGAACCGGTCCATCACTTTCGCGCCCTTTCTCGCCGTTACCAGGATGTCGAGATCGCCGACGGTTTCCTTGCGACGGCGAAAGCTGCCGGCGACGACGACTTCCCTGACCCCTGGAGTGCCTTCGAGGTGCTTGACGAGCGGCTTTGCGACGTTCTCGGCATCGACAAGCCGGGTACGCTGTTCTTCGAACGCGCGCGACTCGACCCTTTCGAGGATGCGCTGCTCGGTCTTTTCTCCAAAACCCGCGAGTTCGCGTATCTTGCCGCTGCGGGCTGCACGCCTGAGATCGTCGATGCTGTCGATTGCCAGTTGCTTGTAAAGCGCCTTGACCCGTTTCGGCCCGAGCCCTTCGATATTCATCAAGTCGCTCAATGCCCGTGGAGTCCGCGACCGCACTTCTTCCAGCAACGGCAGCTTGCCGGTTTCGACGATCGCCTCGATCTTGCCGGCAAGGTCATCACCAATATCCGGGAGAAGTGAGAGGTCCGCACCTTCGCGCACCATGTCCGACATGCTCCGCGACTGGGTGCGAATTCTCTGCGCTGCATTGCGGTAGGCGCGCACCCGGAACGGATTCGCATCCTCGATCTCCAGCAGGTCCGCCAGCTCGTCGAAGAGATCTGCAATTTCACGATTATGAACAGGCATCGTGCAGGCCCTTGCCTAATTGCTATTGATATTCAGCCTGCCTCCATGCCAATCGGAAATAGGTTCAATCCCTGATTGTCAGCCGGTAGTTGGCGCAGTACGTTTGAATTGCAGGAGCCAGAAGTGGCAGATTTCGACAAACAGCGCCTGCGCATGGTCGCGGACCAGATCGCGGCACGCGGTGTGCGCGACAAGCGGGTCCTCGAAGCGATGCAGAATGTACCGCGCGAGGCCTTCGTACCGGTCGAAGCGCGGGACCTGGCCTACTACGACAGACCCCTCGAAATCGGTTCCGGCCAGACGATCTCGCAGCCCTATATCGTCGCATTCATGATTGAGGCACTCGCGCTGAAAGGCGGTGAAAAGGTTCTCGAAATCGGCGCCGGTTCCGGCTACGCGGCAGCCGTCCTCGCAGAAATTGCCGGCGAAGTTTTCGCCATAGAGCGCATTCCCGAACTGGCCGAAGCGGCCGCTACACGTCTGCGGGAAGCAGGTTACGAAAATGTCCATATCCTGCAAGCGGATGGTACGCGCGGTTGGGTCGAGCAGGCACCATTCGATGCAATACTCGTGTCTGCCGGCGCCCCGGTTGTGCCCGAAAGCCTGATGAGCCAGCTCGCCGTTGGCGGGCGCATGGTCGTGCCGGTGGGTAGCAGCCAGCGCGCCCAGGAGCTGCTCAGGATCACGAATCACGGCGACGGGGAATACGAGACGACCGACCTGGCCGACGTAAGATTCGTGCCGCTGATCGGTGAGCAAGGCTGGGAACTCGACGAATCCCGCCCGCAAGTATCGCGTCCCCGCGTCATTCGCGCGGAACCGGTCACCAGTAAGACACTGCCCAGCCTCATCCGCCGCAACAGCGAAGCATTCGATGCGCCGGCCAACGCACGCCTGCGGTCACTTGTCGAGCGAGTGGGCGACGCGCGCGTCGTACTGATCGGCGAGGCAAGTCACGGCACGTCCGAGTTTTACAGCATGCGGGCCGAGATCACGAAGCGATTGATTGAGGAAAAGGGATTCAGGATTGTCGCCGCAGAAGCAGACTGGCCCGACGCGGCACGCATTGACCATTACGTGCGACATCGTGACGCCACACCATCCGAATGGACTGCGTTTTCCCGCTTCCCGAAATGGATGTGGCGCAATGTCGAGGTGCGCGATTTCGTGGACTGGCTGCATGAACACAACAAGCCACTGGAGCCGACCGAGCGAGCAGGATTCTACGGCCTGGACCTTTACAGCCTCTACAACTCCGCCCGGGCGGTCATTGAGTACCTGGATGATGTCGATCCGGATCTCGCAAGTGTCGCGCGTTGGCGCTACGGCTGCTTGAGCCCCTGGGAGGCTGACCCGGCTGCCTATGGCCACGCAGCGCTGACAGGTGCCTACCGGGATTGCGAAAAACCCGTCGCCGAAATGCTGACCGAGCTCTACCACAAGCGCGAGCAATACGCGCACAAGGATGGCGCCCGGTTCCTCGATGCAGCACAAAACGCCGCGCTTGTCGCAAATGCCGAGCGCTACTACCGCATCATGTATTACGGCTCGCGTGCCTCCTGGAACCTGCGTGATACGCACATGTTCGAAACGCTGTTGCAGGTCATGGCGTCGCACGGGGAGAATTCCCGGGCCGTCATCTGGGCGCACAACTCTCACATCGGCGATGCGTCCGCGACCGAGATGTCGACGCGGGGTGAGATCAACATCGGACAGCTTTGCCGGGAGCATTTCGGCGATGAATCCCGGCGTATCGGCTTCGGCACCGATCATGGCACCGTCGCAGCCGCGTCCAATTGGGATGCACCGATGGAAATCAAGAGCGTCCGGCCTTCGCATCCGCAGAGCTACGAACGCGTCTTCCACCGGACCGAGCAGCCAGGGCTGATCCTGCCACTAAGCGCCAATCCGAACCTCGAACTCGTCGGAGAACTGGCGCGACCGAGGCTCGAACGCGCGATCGGCGTCATCTACCGTCCGGAAACGGAGGTGGCGAGTCACTACTTCGAGGCCGATTTGCCGCGGCAGTTCGACGAGTACATCTGGGTCGATGAAAGCACGGCAGTCACGCCACTGACGACAGCCGAGCTGCGCGGTGTGCCGGATACGTATCCGTTCGGCATCTAGGCGAGCGTCGTAACCCAATGCAGACGCGAAAGACCATGATGGATGTCGCGGCAATCATGACCTCGTTTGCCCGTCGAACGGGTCTGACCGACCCGTCTGTTGTGCCGCGGCGCTACCTGTGGACTGACGCTCATGCAGTCTGCACATTGTTGAGCCTGTTTCGGACAACGGGTGATGACCGTTATCGGCGTCTCGCGCTGGCACTGATCGATCAGGTTCACAACGTGCTCGGCAAACACCGGGCCGATGATCCCAGGGAGGGCTGGATCAGCGGCCTCGAGGAAGAGGAAGGCCGCGAGCATCCGACAGCCGGTGGACTGCGTATTGGCAAAGAACTGCGTGAGCGACGCCAGTCCGAACCGATTAACGAGCGGCTCGAATGGGAGCGTGACGGGCAGTACTTCCACTACCTGACCAAGTGGATGCATGCGCTCTGTCGCGCCGCCGCGATCACCGGCGAAAGCCGCTACGCACGCTGGGCACTCGAACTTGCCAGGGCTGCATACGCGGGATTCGTAGTGTCGGATCGTGGTGCCAGGCGCCTGCGCTGGAAGATGAGCATCGACCTTTCGTATCCGCTCGTAGCCTCTTCGGGGCACCACGACCCGCTGGATGGCTACATCACCTGCCACGAGATATTGCATGCGGGCAACGATGATCTCGACAAGGAACTGGCCGAGCTCGCCGGGATGATCGAGGGTCGTCAATGGGCCACGAACGACGCGCTCGGGATTGGAGGCCTGCTTTTTGATGCCTGCCGGGTTGTCGAGTTGACCGCAGCCCGCCAGATAGATGGTGTGGCGCTGGCCAAAACACTGCTTGTTGCCGCGCTTCAGAGTCTCGAAGTTTTCGAGGCCGGTTCGAACCTGGCGCACGCCGCAGAATATCGCCTTGCCTTTCGCGAGCTCGGACTGTCGATCGGGCTGCATGCCATTACAATGATGGCTCGGGTGGTTGACGAAGCCGCTGGCTCTTTCGATCCCGAATTGGTGCGCGTGCTCGCTGCCCTGCGCCGATTCTCCGGGACAGCTACGTCTATAGAGGCATTCTGGCTCCGGGCCGACAATCAAAAGACATCATCCTGGCTCGATCACGCCGACATAAATGCAGTGACACTGGCGACCAGTTTGCTGCCCGATGAATTCCTGGCCGTGTGAGATGCCAGGCGACCACCATTGGAGGATCAAAAATGGGATTCGCAATATCCGACATGCAACTATCCAGTTCCGCGTTTGAACATGAAGGAAAAATTCCGGAACGGCACACGGGCGATGGCGACGATGTATCACCGGCATTTTCGTGGACGAACGTACTTTTTCTGGTTGCTGGCACTGGATGCGGAGCCGGAGTTGCAACCCGGGCTGTCGATGTGGGACCTGCTGAGTGAGATTGAACCCATGGTAATCGGCATGAACCGTATCATGGGCACCTATTCCCGCTAGCCCGAAGATCAACCCAGGAGGAACAATTGGCTACCGTACTGATCACAGGCTGCAATCGCGGCATCGGACTCGAACTGGCAAAACAGCTCGTCGCACGTGGCGACACGGTCATCGGCGTCTGCCGGGCGCCGAGCGAGGCGCTGCAGGCCAGCGGCGCCAGTATTGTCTCGGGCATCGACGTCGGTGACGGCGCGTCGATGCCGGCCCTGAAAGAGGCTGTTGGTGACCAGCACATCGACATACTTATTAACAATGCCGGCATCCTGCGGCGCGACAATGCCCTGGGTGAAATTGATTACGAGAATATGCTCGAGCAATACCGGGTCAACACGCTCGGGCCGCTGCGTGTCACCGAGACCCTGCGGGACAACCTGGGCAAGGGCTCCAAAGTCGCCATTGTCACGAGCCGAGTGGGCTCCATCGAGGACAATTCCTCTGGCGGGAACTATGGCTACAGGGCCTCGAAGGCTGCCGTCAACATGGTTGGCACGAACCTGATGCATGAGCTGAGACCGAGAGAAATTGCGGTTGCCCTCTTGCATCCTGGCCTCGTGGCCACAGATATGACTGGAGGTACGGGCATTGAACCATCAGACTCGGCCCGGGGTCTTATTCAGCGAATCGACGAATTGAGTCTCGAAACGAGCGGTGGTTTTTGGCACGCAGAAGGCTACGAACTGCCCTGGTAATGATAGAATGAGTCCAGTTATCAAGGAGGAGAAATCCGAAATGCAGGATCAAACGAACTACCTGGCCCCGGCCGCCGAAGCGTCAGTCGAGGACAGGTCACGGTTTATCTGGCGTACATATGCGCACGTCACAGGCGCGATCTTCGCGTTTGTCGGTGTTGTCGCTTATATCATCCAGGCCGGCATGGTCGAGGGCTTGCTGCGGGTTATGGTCAACAGCCCGTTCATCATGCTGATCGGCTTCGTTGGCGGCAGCTGGGCAGCGCGCTGGGTCGCCCACTCAGCCAAATCGAGCGCCGTTCAATACGCCGCGATGGCGGCCCTGATCGTGCTCTACGGGGCGGTTTTCGCGCCGACAATTGCGATCGCCAACGCCTACCAGCCAGGCGTCGTCGATAGTGCGGCCGGCATCACGTTGCTTGGTTCAGTCGGCCTGATCGTTACGGCCATGCTCACGCGCAAGGACTTTTCATTCCTGCGTGGTATCGCCGTCTGGGGCAGCTGGATAGCGCTCACGGCTATTGCCGCGAGCATCTTCATGGGATTTGAGCTGGGCCAGTGGTTTGCAATCGCGATGATCGCCCTGCTCGGCATCACCATCCTGTGGCAGACATCAAATATCCTGCACCACTATCCGACCAATATGCATGTCGCAGCGTCGCTGGAACTCTTTTCATCGATCGTGATCCTGTTCATGTGGATCCTGCGATTCATGAGTCGCGAGTAGGTTCCAGATCCGATAAATGAAAAAGGCCCGCATTGCGGGCCTTTTTTTATTGGCCTTCGGCGAACGCCGCCAATCCAAATCCGACGGCCACTATTGGCAGCAAGACAGCGCCACCAACGACAGCCGCCGCTGTCTTGCCGCCTGAGATCTTCTCGATTTCGATTTGCAGGATCTCGTCAATACGGACCTCAACGGTATCCAGCGGCTGCCTGGTCAGACTCCCGACAAGGTATTCACCATCCACCTGGGTGAATGTCATATCGACAATGCGCCCGCCTTTTTCATAAATCACCAGGTGGTCGCCGGTCTCGAGCTGCGCCGTAAAATCGGCCTGCGTCGCGTCCATGGCGCGCATGCTCGTGCATCCCGCCAGCGAGAAAATTGAAACCCAAACAATCATCACCCGTATGCTCATTTTGCTCTCCCTCGTATTACGTTCGATTGTGCTGTTCTCGAGTGTCAATCTACGGGTGTCGCCCGCCGGAGAAACGATGATGAGGTGATGATTAGCTGTTGATTGCCTGATTTCTTGCGGCTTTCACGGATGTTGCCCGCGGTGACTACGTGTTATCTGTAAATGGCCAGCTGGCAAATTGTCACTGAAAAGGAGCGCTGCAATGAAACGATTTCCCGCACTTACCCTGCTCCTGGTGTGTGTCCTTGCCTTGAGCGGCTGCGATGAGGACCGCACGATGTCAGAACGCGGCTTCCGGCTGCCTGACGGCAATGCGCAGGCAGGACGCGAGACATTTCTTTATATGCACTGTAACCAGTGCCACACGATCAATGGCGAAGAACTGCCAACCATCGCGGGCTTCAAACCGTTTATCGAACTGGGCGGACCGGTAACGCGGGTCAAAACTTATGGTGAACTCGTCACCGCGATCATCAATCCGTCACACAAACTGGCTGACGGCTATCCGGCCGACCTCGTGGCCGAAGACGGCAAGTCAAAGATGTACGTATACAACGGCTTCATGACGGTACAGGAGTTGACAGATATCGTCATGTTCCTGCAGCCATACTACGACGTAGTGCCGCCGGAGTTTCACTACAGGGTTTATCCCTAGATCGCGGTTGCTCCGCCCATGTAGGGCTGCAAGACGTCCGGCACGCGAATGCTGCCGTCGGCTTGCTGATAGTTTTCCATGACAGCAATGAGCGCCCTGCCCGCCGCAACGCCGGAACCGTTTAGCGTGTGAATCAGCTCCGGTTTTCCGGTGTCGGGATTACGGCGCCGCGCCTGCATGCGCCGCGCCTGGAAATCGTTGTACATGCTGCAGGACGATATCTCGCGGTACTTTTGCTGTCCGGGCAGCCACACCTCGATGTCGTATGTCTTTGCCCCACCGAAGCCGACATCGCCCGCGCATAAAATAACTACCCGATACGGCAATTCGAGTCGCTGCAGGATGACTTCGGCATGCCCGGTGAGTTCCTCCAGAGCGCGGACAGAATCCCCGGGTGCAACAAACTGCACGAGTTCGACTTTTTCAAACTGGTGCTGGCGAATCATGCCGCGCGTATCCTGGCCGTAAGAGCCCGCCTCCGAACGAAAACACGGCGTGTGCGCCGTGTAGCGCAATGGCAGCTCGTCACCGTCGTAAATATGTTCGCGCGCGAAATTCGTGACCGGGACCTCGGCCGTCGGGATCAGGTAGAACGGAGTTTCGTCGGTCGTTTTGAAGAGGTCCTCTTCAAACTTTGGAAGCTGCCCGGTGCCGACCAGTGCATCGTATTGCACAAGGTATGGCGCATACGTCTCCACGTAGCCATGCTCCCGGGTATGCGTATCCAGCATGAACTGAATCAGCGCACGCTGCATTCTCGCCAGCGCACCGGTCATGACCGCGAACCTCGATCCCGAAATCTTGCTCGCAGTATCGAAATCGAGCAGCCCAAGATTTTCGCCAAGGTCTATGTGATCCTTCGGCTCGAAATCGAATTCGGTCGGTTCACCCCAGCGCCGGACTTCAGTGTTGTCTTCCTCCGACTGGCCATCGGGTACATCGTCCTCCAGCAGGTTCGGCAAGCCGAGTTCGATCGAGCGAATCTCATCGAGCAATTCCTGCAACCTGGCCTCGTTGCTGTCGAGCTTTTCGCCCAGCTCCTTGACGGCAGCCAGCAGCGGTTCGATGTCCTCGCCTTGCGCCTTCGCCTTGCCAATATTCTTCGAACTGGTGTTGCGCTCGTTGCGTAGCTCTTCGGTCTCAACCTGCAGCGTCTTGCGCTGCTCCTCCAGCGCAAGATACGCATCCGCGTCAAATTCGAAGCCGCGCCGCGCGAGGTTTGCTGCTACGCCAGCCGCGTCCTGCCTGAGTAGTTTCGGGTCAATCATCGCTTTCTTATTTCGGCCAGTTTTTCGCGGATCCTGATCTCGAGACCGCGCGGCACAGGATGATAATACGTGCGCTCTTTCATGTCCTCGGGAAAATACTTCTCGCCCCGTGCAATGCCATCTTCCTCGTCATGCGCATAGCGATAGTTGTCGCCGTAACCGAGTTCTTTCATAAGCTTCGTCGGTGCGTTTCGCAGGTGCATCGGTACCTCGAGGGAGCCCGACTCCTGCGCGTCTGCCTGCGCCGCTTTGGCAGCCTTGTAGACAGCGTTGCTCTTCGCCGCACACGCGAGGTACACGACTGTCTGCGCCAGCGCCAGCTCGCCTTCCGGGCTGCCCAGTCGCTCGAGCGCTTCCCAGGCGTTCAACGTCAGCTGCAGCGCACGTGGATCCGCGTTGCCGATATCTTCCGACGCCACACGAATCATGCGCCGGGCGATATACAGCGGATCACAGCCGCCGTCGAGCATTCGCATCAGCCAATACAGCGATGCGTCGGGATCCGAGCCTCGTATCGACTTGTGCAGGGCCGAGATCTGGTCGTAGAAGTATTCGCCCTGTTTATCGAACCGACGTCGGCCACCCGACGCGACCTCTTTGACGACGGCTTCGCTGATCGCGCATTCTTCCGACAGGTCCGCAGCCAGTTCCAGCAGGTTGAGCGCACGCCGGGCGTCTCCGTCGGCGGCTGCCGCGATCAGTTGCAATGCCTCATCGGCGATCTCGTATTCGCCTGCCAGTCCGCGCTCCTTGTCGGCGAGCGCACGCCGCAGGATCTCGCCGATTGCGTCCTCGTCCAGCATCTTGAGCACGTAAACGCGCGCGCGTGACAGCAATGCATTGTTGAGCTCGAAGGACGGATTTTCGGTAGTCGCGCCGATGAACGTCAGCGTGCCGTCCTCAACGAATGGCAGGAACGCATCCTGTTGTGACTTGTTGAAACGATGTACTTCGTCCAGAAACAGCACGGTGCCGCGGCCAGACATCTGGCGATGCTGCTCGGCCTCGCTAACGGCGCTGCGAATGTCCTTGACGCCGGCCATAACGGCCGACAAGGCGATGAAATGGGAGTCCGTCCGCGCGGCGATCATCCTCGCGAGCGTCGTCTTTCCGGTGCCAGGTGGTCCCCAGAACACCATGGAATGGGCACGACCCTGCTCGATAGCCTGGCGCAGTGGCTTACCCGCATCCAGCAAATGCGCCTGCCCCGAAAACTCTTCCAGCGTGCCCGGGCGCATCCTGTCGGCCAGTGGCCGGCCGGCAGATTCGTTCTGTTCCGCGCTGAAAAGGTCAGCTGCCATCATGTTCGACCCTGGCTGGCGCCAGCCAGTTTTCGACCCACAGGCTCCAGCCGCCAAGCCCCGCGAGAGCTATGGACAGGCCCACTGCGATTCCGCCAACGTCTGCGGCAACATCGAGCCAGTCTGATGAACGATAGGTGACCGTTCTCTGGCAAACCTCGATCAGTACGCCGAAAGCAACCAGCCCGACGCCAATCCTCCAGTAAGACCGGCGCTGGTACTGGCCTGCAAACCAGACGGCGAGAAAGACGAATGTGAGTGCATGCAGCCACTTGTCAGCATGAACAATCCAGGAAACAAAACCGGGTCTGTCAGGCCAGAACCACACCGCCGGCATCATTGTAGCGGCAAGGACCGCGACAAGCAGGATAATGCTGGCTGTACGCCAGCGGCCGGCAAAGCGCAGCGGCAACATCAGGGCGCCGACGCGTCCGCAACGGCTGGCATGCCGACAACATCGACATCATCAGGCACATTGAACACGAAGCGCTGTGCGTCGATCTCACCATTTACGGCGACATTGTCGAATTCTACGAGCGTGGTCTGGTCGAGATTATCGAAGAACACCATGCGATGCAGCGTGCCCTCGAGAAAGCCCAACTCGACACGCATAAACCCGCTCTCCGTGTTCTTCGGCGCGAGCCTGACCCAGGTTGTGGCCGCTTCCTCGTAACTACCTTGGTACTCGAACTGTGCAAGTGCGTCCTCGGACCCGCCGAGCAGAAGCGCCGGCGTGTTCGCCAGCGCATCAGCCTGTGGCTTGACCGTGACCTGCGCCAGGTCGACGTCGTAGCTCCAGATGTTCAGGCCATCCGCAATCAGCCATTGCTCGTAGGGCTCAACATAGGACCAGCGAAATTTGCCCGGGCGGCTAATCTCCAGCGTACCCGTCGTACGTTCGAGCACCTCGCCATCGGGACCCAGCAAAACCTGCTCGAAGTCGCCACCGAAGGTGACGACGTCGTTTAAGTACGAGTCGACCAGGCGCTTGCCATCGTCTTCCATAAGGAATTGTGCCTGCGCGCAAAGCGCAAGCATCATCATGGAAATCAATGCAGTCCTGATCGGCGT
>JARRLQ010000051.1:0-14082 GCA_037386905.1 Woeseiaceae bacterium | reverse complement strand
GACTTGTGCCTGCGCGCCAAGCGCAAGCATCAACATGGCAATCACTGCAGTCCTGATCGGCGTCACCACCTGTTGTTACTCCTCTTTACCTGTCGGCACGAGAATCTCGCGCGTACCGTTCGGCTGCAGCGGACCGACCAGCCCTGCGGCCTCCATGGACTCCACCATGCGCGCAGCGCGGTTATAGCCAATCTTCAGGCGCCGCTGCACGCCTGAAATCGATGCTTTTCTCGTGTCCATCACTACCTGCACAGCCTGGTCATAAAGCGGGTCCTGTTCCGCGTCGTCACTATCCGTCGGCAGCTTGTCAATTCCTGCCAGTCCTGGAGTTGGACCCTGCGGGCCGTCAAGAATTTCATCGAGATAGCGCGGTGCACCGGCTTTCTTGAGGTGCCTGGCGACGCAGCGGCCGTCGGTCGATGTCATCACCGGTTTGATCATGGCCCAGCAGGTTCTCCGCGCCAATCTGGTCGAGGATCGTGCGCGAATCGACCTTCGCCGAGACCTGGAATGCAATGCGGGTCGGGATGTTGGCCTTGATCAAACCGGTGATGACATCGACCGACGGCCGCTGCGTCGCCAGCAGCATGTGAATTCCCGAGGCTCTTGCTTTTTGTGCGAGCCGGGCGATGACTTCCTCGAGCTTCTTGCCGACGATCATCATCAGGTCGGCGAGTTCATCGATGATGACGACGATGAACGGCAGCGGTGTCAGGGTCGGGTGTTCGACCGGCTTTTCTTCGTCTTCGAATGGTGGCGGCGTAAACGTCGGATCCTTGATTGGATCGCCAGCGGCGATTGCCTCTTTCACCTTGCGGTTATAACCACCGATATTGCGTACACCGAGCGCCGACATCAGCCGGTAACGCCGGTCCATCTCGGCAACGCACCAACGCAAGGCATTCGCTGCATCCTTCATGTCTGTCACGACCGGTGTCAGCAAATGTGGAATGCCTTCGTAGACAGACAGCTCGAGCATCTTCGGGTCGATCATGATCAGCCGGACATGCTCGGGCTGCGTCTTGTACAACAGGCTCAGAACCATTGCATTGATAGCCACCGACTTGCCGGAGCCTGTTGTGCCTGCAATCAGGAGGTGCGGCATGCGCGCAAGGTCCGCAACGACGGATTGCCCGGCGATGTCCTTGCCGAGCGCCAGTGTCAGCGGAGATGAGACGTCTTCAAACACTTTCGACTTCAGAATCTCCCCAAGCGTCACGAGTTCGCGATCTTCATTCGGTATCTCCAGGCCAACGAACGACTTGCCCGGGATCACCTCGACGATGCGCACACTCACAACTGAAAGTGAGCGCGCGATGTCCTTGGCGAGATTCGCAATCTGGCTGACCTTGACGCCTGGCGCCGGATCGAGTTCGAAGCGGGTGATGACGGGGCCCGGTGATACTGACTTGACTTCCACCTCGACGCCGAAATCACGCAACTTGAGTTCTACGAGACGAGACATCGCTTCGAGGTCTGCCTCGGAGCGGCCCCCTTTCGGCGGCGGCGGGTCGTCGAGCAAGGACAGCGGCGGCAGCTCGCCGGCAGCCGGCGGATCAAACAGCGGCACTTGCCGCTCTTTCTCCGCGCGAATGCTGGGCTCCAGCGCCGGTACAACCGGTTCGATGCGTGGCGGCTTGCGTTTTGCCGTGCGTTTTTTCTCGGTCTCGATGATGTCCTGCCGCGCGGCCTGCTGTCGGCGGCCTTCGGCCTTGTCCTGAAGCTCGCCAATCTTGAATCGCACTTTCTCGTAGCCGACCAGGCACCAGTGCCCGATGCGATCCATGACGTTGAACCACGAGATGCCGAGGAACAGGGAGACAGACGCGACCCAGATGACGAACAACAGCGTGCTCGCGCCGAGCAGTTTCATGACTGACTCGAGCCATTCGCCGACACCCTGCCCTATGACGCCACCTGCCGACTGCGGAAAGCCCTGCCCCGAGAAGTGCAGCGCAGCCAGCGCGCAGCTCGTGATCAACGTTGCCACAAAGCCGCCAATGCGCAACGAGTAGTCCGTTTTCGTAAAGATGATCTGGGTCTTTTGCTCGCGGTATAGCATCCAGCCGAGGAAAAAGATCATGACCGTGAACAGGTAGGCCGGCAGGCCAAACAGGCTGAACAGCAGATCGGAAACATACGCGCCCACCCGCCCGACGCCATTGCTGATCTCAGTCGTGCTCGTAGCCTGGCTAAAACCCGGGTCGTTGATATCGTAGGTAAGCAGCGCATACCAGAGAATCAGCGCCACCGCACCAAACACATAGAGTGCGCCTTCACGTAGCGCTCGCGATACCTGGTCGGACAGTCTTTGTGCCGTTCTTACGCTCTTTTGGGCTCTTGCCATATCTACAGTAAACTGCGTTTCAAATCCGATCGCCTGACTTACACGTACCCACTTTGACGCCCTTGAAAGTCTTCAACGGGACCGCATAACCGGGGCTTGGGTGGGCTGTCTTCGTGCCAGAACGAATAGGGACAAATTATACATGAGTGACTTGAGACATATGCGGCTGGTTATCCTCGGTTCCGGACCGGCCGGCTATTCTGCCGCAGTCTATGCGGCGCGCGCCAATCTCGACCCGGTCGTCATCACCGGTATCGAACAGGGCGGCCAACTCATGACAACGACCGATGTGGACAACTGGCCTGGTGATGTCGAGGGCCTGCAGGGCCCGGAACTCATGGACCGCATGCTGCGACACGCACAGCGATTCGACACCGAGATCGTCAACGACCATATCCACACCGCGGATCTCTCGGCCCGCCCTTTCAAGCTCGAAGGCGACTACGGTACCTACACCTGCGATGCCCTGATCATCGCAACCGGCGCAACCGCGATGTACCTCGGCCTCGATTCGGAAGAGGCATACAAGGGCCGCGGCGTTTCCGCCTGCGCAACATGCGACGGGTTCTTCTATCGCGGCAAGGACGTCGCCGTGATCGGTGGCGGCAATACAGCGGCCGAGGAAGCGCTGTACCTGAGCAATATCGCTTCCAAGGTCACGCTGGTACATCGCCGTGACGAGCTCCGCGCCGAAAAGATCCTGCAAAGCCACCTCTTTGAAAAAGAGAAAGAGGGCAAGATCGAGATTCTCTGGGACCATGTTGTCGATGAAGTGCTCGGCGATGATGCCGGCGTCACGGGCCTGAGGGTCCGCAGCACCAGGGATGAATCCAGGACCAGGGAGATCGATCTCGCCGGCGTATTTATCGCGATCGGCCATCGCCCGAACACTGGCCTGTTCAAAGGCCAGCTCGACATGAAGAATGACTACATTACGATCAAGTCGGGACTCGACGGTGACGCAACGTCAACAAGCGTGCCCGGTGTGTTCGCCGCCGGAGACGTCGCGGACCAGGTTTACCGCCAGGCTGTCACCTCGGCCGGTGCCGGTTGCATGGCAGCCCTGGATGCGGAGAAGTACCTCGACGAGCAAGGCTGATGTTACGGTGTCCTCGTGAAGGTCACCGTCAACGACAGCATCACAAACGTCCGCCGGGAGGCATGGAACGCCCTGGCTGGCCACGATTTCCCGTTTCTGAGACATGAGTTCCTGCGGGCGGCTGAATGTAGCGGCTCGGTATCCCCCGACGCCGGTTGGACACCGCGACACCTGACCATAGCAGGCCCGGGCCGGACACTACGTGCCAGCCTGATCCTTTACGAGAAGACTCACAGTTGGGGCGAGTTCGTATTCGACTGGGCGTGGGCCCGCGCCTATGAGCAAGCGGGACTGGACTACTACCCGAAGCTCGTCTCGGCCGTGCCATTCACGCCCGCTCCGAGCAAAAGGCTGTTGCTCGCAGAGCCGTCAGATGATGAAGCCGCGGCCGCGTTGATCGCCGCCGCGATTCGGCTTGCCGGCGACACCGGCTGCTCCTCGTTCCACATCCTGTTCCCGCAACCGGCGGAACTCGACATGCTGCGTGACGCCGGTCTCCATATCCGCAAGGACTGCCAGTTTCACTGGCACAATGACGGTTACGACTCTTTCGATGAATTCCTCGGGACGTTCAGCTCGGCCAAGCGCAAAAAAGCGCGGCGCGACCGTCGGCGCGTTGCAGAGGCAGGGATCCACTTTCGCTGGTTGACCGGCAAGAGCCTGACGCACGAAACCTGGGATATCGTCTATCGGCTGATCAGCATGACCTTCATGCGTCGCGGCTCCCTGCCCTATTTCACCCTGGGCTTTTTCAATGAAATCAGCAGGTCGATGCCGGACGAGATCCTGGTTGTCCTGGCCGAGAAAGACAATGCGCCAATCGCAGCCGCTGTCTTCTTCGTCGGCAACGATGTGCTCTACGGACGTTATTGGGGCAGCAACGGCCACTATGACGCACTGCATTTCGAAACCTGCTACCACCAGGGCATCGAGTACTGCATCGAGAATGGCCTGTCTGTGTTCGAGCCGGGAACGCAGGGAGAGCACAAGATCAGTCGCGGCTTCGTGCCGGCCGAAACCTGGTCTGCTCACTGGCTGGCACACCCGGAATTTTTCTCCGCGATTGGCGAATACCTCGACGAAGAACGGCGCCACGTCGAACGCTACATGAGCGCAGTTGACGCTCACAGCCCTTACAAGAAGCAGGACAGCGAGTGAGCCGAACGCGTATCGCCTGGTTAAGCGAATCGGATCGGGCAGAAGCGTTTCCCGATGTCGAGTTTGCGCTCGACGAGCCCGATGGCCTGCTCGCTGCGGGTGGCGACCTGAGCTCAGAGCGCCTGCTGGCGGCATACACTCGTGGCATTTTCCCGTGGTATGAGGAGGGCCAGCCCATACTCTGGTGGAGCCCGGATCCACGGTGCGTGCTGTCGCCAGAGAAATTGCACGTCGCGCGACGGCTGCGCCAGCAGATTCGCAACTCCAGTGCCGAGCTTCGCTTCAACACCGCGTTCCGCGACGTCGTCGAGCAATGCGCCGGCAAAAGGCGCTCTCAGCAAGGCACCTGGATCACGTCAGACATGAAGACCGCCTACCGGCGCCTTCACCAGGAGGGCTGGGCGCACTCCATCGAGGTCTGGGACGACGATCAACTGGCGGGAGGTCTTTACGGCCTGTGCATCGGCAAAGTGTTTTTCGGGGAATCGATGTTCAGCGCCAGACCGAACACATCGAAAATGGCCATGCTGGGCCTCGCTGCACACATGCGCTCTTCAGGCATGCAGTTGATTGACTGCCAGGTGGTTTCCCGGCATCTCGTTACGATGGGCGCCGAACTGATGCCGAGGAAGGAGTTTTGCGCCTTGCTGGAGCACGCCTGCAGTCCACCTGATCCGTATCGCGGCTGGCCTCGTGATCCGCTGCCTGTGGCCAGCCTGTTCATTGCATAACGACGTCGATTTCTGCACAATTCGCGGGCCTTTAGCAACAGCAGAGAAATCTTGGCCAAAGAAGAAGCCATTCAGATGGAAGGTGTCGTCACCGAGACACTTCCGAACACAACGTTTCGGGTCGAACTCGAGAACGGTCACGTCGTGACTGCGCATATTTCGGGGAAAATGCGCAAGAACTACATCCGTATCCTGACGGGTGACAAAGTAACGGTTGAGTTGACGCCGTACGACCTTTCGAAAGGCCGCATCGTCTATCGCGGCAGGTAGGAGCGGCTTTAGCCGCGACAATCGCCCGCTGGGGCGAGCTCCTAAGGCAAGTGTTCCAGTTCCTTCATCGCCGGCTCGGCATCGAGCTCCAGCTCGCCGTCCTCGCCGACCGTGATCTTCACGTGCCCGCCTTCCGCCAGGCTGCCGAACAATAGTTCTTCGGCAAGCGGACGCTTGATCTGTTCCTGGATGAGCCGCGCCATCGGACGAGCACCCATCTTCGGATCGTAGCCACGCTCTGCAATCCACTCACGCGCCTCGTCGTCGAGTTCGAGTGTCACATTATTGTTGCCGAGCTTCGCTTCAAGCTCGACCACGAGCTTGTCGACAACGCGCTTGATCGACTGGTGATCCAGTGACGCAAACTGGATAACGGCATCGAGACGATTGCGGAACTCCGGAGAGAACTGCTTGCGAATGACTTCCATGCCATCCGACGTGTGGTCCTGTTTCGTGAAACCGATCGATGCCCTGCTCATCTCCTGGGCACCTGCATTGGTCGTCATCACCAGGATCACATTGCGGAAATCTGCTTTGCGACCGTTGTTGTCCGTCAACGTACCGTGGTCCATGACCTGCAGCAGCAGGTTGAACACTTCCGGGTGCGCTTTCTCGATTTCATCGAGAAGCACAACCGCATGCGGATTCTTGGTGACGGCTTCGGTCAGCAGGCCGCCCTGGTCAAATCCGACATACCCCGGCGGCGCACCAATCAGCCGCGATACCGTGTGACGCTCCATGTATTCCGACATATCGAAACGGATGAGCTCCACACCCAGGCAATGTGACAGCTGGCGAGTCACCTCTGTCTTGCCCACGCCCGTAGGACCCGCAAACAGGAATGCGCCAATCGGTTTTTCTTCTTCGCGGAGCCCCGAACGGGCCATCTTGATGGCGGAACCGAGCGCTTCGATCGCCCGGTCCTGGCCAAAGATCGTCAGTTTGAGATCGCGCTCGAGCGTTCGGAGCGCATCCCTGTCCGATGCCGAGACGCTCTTGGCCGGGATGCGGGCCATCTTCGCGACAATGTTCTCGACCATCTCGACAGTGACGGTGTCACCGCGTTCCTCGGCGGGCTTCAGCCGCAGGTTGGCGCCAGCCTCGTCGATAACATCGATTGCCTTGTCCGGCAGCCTGCGGTCATTGATGTGGCGAGACGCGAGCTCGACTGCGGCTTCGAGCGCGCCATCTTCATACTTGATGCCGTGGTGTTCCTCGAAACGCGACTTGAGTCCGCGCAGGATCTCAACCGTCTCTTCGGGTGTCGGCTCCGGTACATCTATTTTCTGGAAACGTCGTGCAAGTGCATGATCTTTCTCGAAAATACCTCGGTACTCGGAGTATGTCGTCGAGCCGATACAACGGATTTCGCCATTGGCCAGCACGGGCTTGATCAGGTTGCTGGCGTCCATGACACCGCCCGATGCCGCACCGGCACCGATCACCGTGTGAATTTCGTCAATAAACAGGATGGCACCCGGGTTATCGCGAATCTCGGCGATCACGCCCTTCAGGCGCTTCTCGAAATCGCCGCGGTACTTGGTACCTGCGATCAAGGTGCCCATGTCCAGCGCATAAATCGTCGCATCAAGCAGCACCTCGGGCACGCGCTTCTCAGTGATCATGCGCGCCAGGCCCTCGGCGAGGGCGGTCTTGCCCACACCCGCCTCGCCCACATAGAGCGGGTTGTTCTTGCGTCGGCGGCACAGAATCTGAACTGTGCGCTCGATCTCCACTTCGCGACCGATCAGGGGGTCGATCTTGCCGTCGATGGCCATCTGGTTGAGGTTGGTCGCGTATTTCTCGAGCGGCGATTCCTCGGACTCGGGTTCGCTGTCCAGCGACGCTTCCTCGTCTTGGGGACTATCGCCGGGCAGCGACGGCATGCCGTGCGAAATATAGTTGACGACATCCAGGCGCGTAACATCCTGAAGGTTCAGGAAGTACACCGCCTGTGACTGCTTTTCGCTGAATATTGCCACCAGCACATTGGCGCTGGTGACCTCGTTCTTGCCGCTCGACTGGACGTGGAAAACGGCACGCTGCAGCACCCTCTGGAACCCCAGCGTCGGTGCGACGTCGGTTTCATCATCATGCGCCAGCAGCGGCGTTTGTTCGTCGATGAATTCTGTCAGCTGGCGGCGCAGTTCCGGAATATTCGAGTCGCAGGCTTTCAGGATCTCGTGCACTTTCGGAATGTCGAGCAGCGCCAGCAGCAGGTGCTCGACCGTTATGAACTCATGGCGGCTGTCACGCGCGCGTTGGTACGCCTCTGACAGGCAATATTCCAGTTCACTACTTAGCATTGCTTCGCTGGACTCCTCAGGACTCTTCCATCTCACACAACAGCGGGTGCTGGTGCTGCTGCGCGATACCCATGACTTGCGCGACCTTCGTTTCGGCAATCTCGAAGTTATACACGCCGCAAACACCTTTGCCTTTGGTATGTACTTCTAACATGACCTGCGTCGCACGTGTACGTTCCATTCCGAATATCGATTCGAGAATGTCCACGACGAATTCCATTGGCGTGTAATCGTCGTTGATCAGGACGACCCGGTAAAGCGGCGGCTGCTTCAGCTTCGGCCGCGCTTCCTCGACGGCAAGGTCATGGCCGTCAGTTCGCTCGTTGTCAGGTCGGTTTTCACTCATTGCGACTTTGTCACCAACGTGTATTCATTACATATCCGGACTGACCCCTCCGGGGTCATGCGGGTTATTATATATGGGCTCACGATGACGTTCTCCAAGCCTGGTTCACGGATTTTTCGAGGATCGGGGCGAAACTGGCAGCCAACGCCGACCGAAATAGCAGGAGAATGTCGTCTATATCATTGCTAAATATAGGTTTTTTCGCCCTCACGGGCTTGTTTGCCAGATGCATCAACCCTTATCATCTTGACGCTGCGTTTATAGCTAGAACGGGAACCGGAAAACGGCCAATGCCACTATGACGACCGACGCGAAATGGTCTGATTTTGCAAGCTTGGACGGCGCGAAGACGATCGCGGCGGCCAACTCGCTGCTGCCTCCATGGATCAGCCTGTTGCTTGTCGTGGTCATTGGCTGGCAATTGGCCAGGATCATCTGGATGCTCATTCCCGCTCCAGGCGCCGGTGATCCCGTATCCGTCCCTGCCAATTTGCCCGTGGCAGCGGTCGAGGCCGCTGGTTCCGCTGACGTTCAGGCAATCGTCGCCGCGCACATATTTGGTGAAGCGGACGCCATCGACGAAGCAGAGCTTGCCCCCGTCGTCGACGATTCCGCCAACTACCAGGACACGCGGCTGACAAACCTGTCACTGAAAGGAACCATCACGGCTACGCCAGTCGAGAAAGCAGCGGCAATTATTGCGGACGGTGCCGACAAGGAGCAGGTGTACACGATTGGCGAGCAGGTTACCCGCGGCGCAACACTGCACGCTGTATATCGGGACCGCGTCGTCCTGAATGAAAATGGCGTTCTGACGAATCTCAAGCTGCCCGAAGATTTCCCGCAGAGCTCGGTGGCAGTCTCGCGGCGCAATACGACGATGTCATCTCGCGCGACTTCGAACACGCAAAGCATTCAGGCAGTAGTTGCACAAAACGTCTCCAGGCTTGCTGACGTCATTCGGCCCACGCCCTACTTCGTCAACGGGCAACAACAGGGGTATCGTGTTTATCCCGGTCGTGATCGTCAGGCATTTTCCAAGCTCGGCCTGCGGCCCGGCGACCTGATCAAGGACATCGATGGCCAGGCGCTGACGGACCCGAACCAGGCCATGCAAATTTTCGAATCACTCAACAATGCCGACCAGGTTTCTGTAACCGTTGAACGTAACGGCGAACCTCAGGTCATTGTTCTCAGTACCAGTCAACTCGATCTCGGGGACGAGACCAGCCAATGAAATCATTCCAGCGAAAGCTTTCTCGCGTTCAACTGACGATCGCGCTTTGTCTTTGCAGCGTATTCGCTGCCCCGCTGGCATGGAGCCAGCAGGAAACGATGATCACACCGAATTTCCGCGAGGCTGATATTCGTGAAATTGTCGCCGCGGTCGGCGAGATTTCGGACAAATCATTCATCATCGACCCGCGCGTCAACGCCAAGGTTACGATTTTGTCGTCCACCCCGATGTCGGCCGACGCGTTTTACGAGACGTTCCTCTCTATCCTGCAGGTACACGGCTACGTTGCCGTTGCATCGGGCGACCTGATCAAGATCGTGCCGGACGCCACGGCACGACAATATGCCGGTCCGCTCGGCACAGGCAGCGCCGCCGGCGGTGATGACATCGTCACGCAGGTTGTCGAGGTCAAGAACGTCGGTGCTGCCCAGCTGGTACCGATACTTCGGCCGCTGATACCGCAGTACGGCCACCTGGCAGCGCACCCGGGTTCGAACATGCTGATAATCTCGGATCGTGCCGCGAACGTGTCGCGCATGGTGTCGATCATTCGCCGCATCGACCAGTCAAGCGATGAAGATGTCGAAGTAGTCCGGCTCGAGCACGCATCGGCTGCAGAAATCGTCAGGATCATGTCGGCGTTGACGGCGGCGCCCAGGACGGATGGAGTCGCGGTCACGACGAGCCTCGTTGCTGATGCCCGCACCAACAGCGTCCTGATCGGCGGCGACAAGAATGAACGCCTGCGCCTGCGGGCGCTGATTGCCCACCTGGACACGCCGCTCGAAGATGGCGGTGACACGCAGGTTCGATATCTGCGCTACGCAGACTCGGAAGAGCTTGCGACCAAGTTGCAGCAACACTTTACCGCACAAACCCAGGCGGCGGCCGGCCAGGCTGCAGCGGGCGGCGCCGCACCGAAAATGAACGACGTCAGTGTCTGGGCCGACACGCAGACCAACGCGCTCGTCATTACAGCACCTCCGAAATTGATGCGTTCGCTCATGCTGATCGTCGACAAGCTCGACATTCGCCGTGAGCAGGTCCTTGTCGAAGCCATCATTGTCGAAGTCATAGCCGACAAGACTGCAGAGCTGGGTGTCACGTGGGCCGTCGAGGGCAGCAGTTCGAACACACCAATCGGCGCCACCAATTTCCCCGACTTCGGACCGGGCGTCGTGCAGATTGGCGGCGCTGCAGGCAGCGGCGGACAGGTCGATCCGACAGGTCTTATCGGCGAAGGTATTACGCTCGGTATCGGCCGTATCAGCGACACCGGCGTGAGCTTTGCTGCGATCGCGCGAGCTCTTCAGGGTGACGCCAATACCAACCTCATATCCACACCATCGATTGTTACGACGGACAACGAGGAGGCGACGCTGAACGTCGGCCAGGAAGTGCCATTCGTTACCGGCTCCTATTCGAATACGGGCAATGCTGGTGGCGCCGTCAACCCGTTCCAGACGATCCAGCGCCAGCAGATTGGAGTCAAGCTGGCTATCACCCCGCAGATCAATGAAGGCGACTCCATGCTGCTGACGATTTCGCAGGAAATCTCGAGCATCGCTCAATCCGCAGCGGGTGCCGTCGACCTGATCACGAACCAGCGAACTATCGAGACGACAGTAATTGTCAATGACGGCGAAATTCTCGTGCTCGGTGGTCTGCTCGAAGATGTACTGCGTGAAAGCGATCAGCGGGTACCGGTTCTCGGCAGCATACCGGTCCTGGGTAATCTGTTCCGCTCGCGCAAGACCGACAAAGTCAAAACCAACCTGCTGGTGTTCATTCGCCCGAAGATTCTTCGCGATGCAGAGCAGGCAGCGATCGAAACCAATGCCAAGTACAACTACATCCGCGAGATGATGAAAGGACAGCAGGGAGAAGGCGTATCGCTGATGGGCAGTGAGGAACGCTTCATACTGCCCGAACTCGAGAAGGGGACGTCGACCGTCTCCGACCCGATAATAAAGCCCGACCCGGAACAGGAACAGGAATAACCGTCAGCGGATGGCCACAGAACCCGAAATCGTCCTCGAAGTGGAGCCGGAAGTAATTCCTGAGGCTGCGCCGATTGCGCGTGCACTGCCCTTCTCGTTTGCGAAACGTCACGGCGTGTTGATTCGCGACGTCACTCCGGAGGCTGCCGACACCGTGGTTCGTCCTGGCGCCAGTGCGCTGAGCCTGGCCGAGGCGCAACGTTTCGCTGGCGTGCCGCTGAAGATTTCGCGGGTCACTGCCGAAGTCTTTGACGCGATGCTGCAGCAGTCTTACGAGCAAGGCAGTAACAAGGCCATGCAGATGATGGACGGTCTCGACGACCATATGGACCTGTCGCAGGTTGCACAGGAGCTCCAGGAGCCTTCCGACCTGCTTGAAAGCGATGATGATGCGCCGATCATTCGCTTCATCAATGCTGTCCTGACCGAAGCCGTGAAGGACAACGCCTCGGATGTTCACATCGAGCCATACGAAAACCGGCTCGGCGTTCGCTTCCGTGTTGATGGCGTGTTGCGCGAAGTGCTCGAAACCCGCCGCGCGCTTGCCCCGCTCGTCGTATCGCGCATCAAGGTCATGTCCAAACTCGACATCGCCGAGAAACGCCTGCCACAGGATGGCCGCATTTCGCTGCGTATCGCGGGCCGCGCTGTTGATGTTCGTGTGTCGACAATGCCGTCGGGTCACGGTGAACGTGTCGTGTTACGCCTGCTTGACAAGCAGGCCGGGCGTCTCGAGTTATCCGCACTGGGTATGGCGGAGCAAACTCAGAAAACGGTCGACGAACTGATTCACAAGCCGCACGGTATCATCCTGGTCACAGGCCCTACCGGTTCCGGTAAGACAACTACACTTTACGCCGCGCTCGAGCGCATCAATGACAACAGCCGCAACATCATGACGGTCGAAGACCCGATTGAGTATTTCATCGACGGCATCGGCCAGTCACAGGTCAACACGAAAGTCGAAATGACATTTGCGCGTGGCCTGCGTGCCATTCTTCGCCAGGACCCCGACGTCGTCATGGTGGGCGAGATTCGTGACCTGGAAACCGCGGAGATTGCCGTGCAGGCCAGCCTGACCGGCCACCTTGTGCTTTCCACGCTGCATACCAACACGGCTGCCGGCGCCGTTACCCGTCTTCGTGACATGGGCGTCGAGCCATTTCTGCTCGCGTCGAGCCTGATCGGTGTTCTTGCACAACGACTCGTGCGCGTGCTCGATGATGAAACAAAGGAACCGTACACTGCGCGCGAATACGAGTGTGAAGTTCTTGGCGTCGATCCTGCAAATCCGCCGACGCTTTATCGTCCAGGCGAAGGACCCAATGGTGGCTTTGCCGGCCGCACCGGCATCTACGAACTGATTGCCGTTGATGACGCGATGCGCAGCATGATCCATGAGGGCGTCAGTGAACAAAATCTCGAACGTCATGCGCGGACGATGGGGCCGAGCATCAGGTCTGATGGGCGGCGGCGCGTCCTCGAAGGCAGCACCACGATTGAAGAGCTGCTGCGCGTAACGCGCGAGGACTGACAACCGCTCATGGGCGCGTTCGAGTACGTTGCATATGACAAGGCCGGCAAGGAAACCAAGGGCCTTATCGAGGGAGATACACCGAAGCACGTTCGGCAGATTCTTCGCGATCGGCACATGCTGCCGGTCGCCGTTACCGAGGTTGCGCAGAAAGAAGCGCGGCGCCAGCGCTCGTTTTCGTTTCGAAGCGGACTGTCAACTTCCGAACTCGCACTGGTGACAAGGCAACTTGCCTCGCTGTCACAATCCGGACTGCCGCTTGAAGAGGCGCTGCTCGCGGTTGCACAGCAAAATGACCAGCCGCGCACCAAGAGTATTCTGCTTGGCGTTCGGTCGCGTGTCATGGAAGGCCATACTCTGGCCGATGGCCTGAGCGAATTTCCCCAGGCGTTCCCGGGCCTCTACCGGGCCACCGTTGCAGCGGGCGAGCAATCCGGTCACCTGGACGTCGTGCTCGAACGCCTGGCCGATTACACGGAAGCACGCCAGGAGCTGCGGCAACGCATCAGGAACGCGATGGTGTACCCGATCTTCCTTGTCATCTTCAGCATCCTGATCGTTGCGGGGCTGCTGATGAGCGTGGTGCCCAAGATTGTCGGTGTTTTCGAGAACACTGCAGGTGAGTTACCTGCCTTGACGCGCGGTCTTATCTGGACCAGCGACCAGCTGCAGAACCACTGGCTGCTTATCCTCATCGCATTGGCGGTGATCATCTTCGGCATCCGGTGGATCTTCATCCAGGATGGACCCAAACGCTCCTGGCACCAGGCCAAGCTGAAGATTCCGATCGTCAATACGCTGACCCGCGGCGTCAACACGGCAAGATTCACACGTACTTTCAGCATCCTTGCCGGCAGTGGCGTGCCGATTCTCGACGCCCTCAAGATCTCGGCTGAAGTGATCGAAAACCTGCCGATGCGTGACGCGGTCAACGAAGCGACCTTGAGGGTAAGGGAAGGCGCGGCCATCAGTCGATCGCTCGGCGCCAGCAAGCTCTTTCCGCCGATGATGATTCACCTTATTGCAAGCGGTGAGACTGGCGGCAGGCTCGAAG
>JARRLQ010000050.1:0-24945 GCA_037386905.1 Woeseiaceae bacterium | reverse complement strand
GAACCGGTGTCGCGCCAGAAGCGAATTAGTGCAATCGTGACCAGCTGACGAGCTTCACAGCATTGCGCCGCAGGTCGAAATTCTGGGCCAGTATGGCCTCGATGTCCGCGGCATCACTGTCCATATCCATCGGCTGACTCAATTCGATCACACCGCTGAATTCGTTGCCGCCGCGATACTGCGCGTCGGTCAATATGAACTGTGTGTAGTATTTCGCGGACATGGTCTAAGACTACCCCTGGGCCCTGCCCGCATCTGTGATACACAGCACAAAACTCAATTTTGCATAATCTGGGGTAAAATCTGCTGCAATGCAGCATGCCAGCTGTCGCACAAATTCCTGTGCAGGCGTAAAATTCGCGCAAATTCGGGGACGCGGCGCACAGATTTGGCGCCACAGCATATGTAACATCGAGTCGTAACTGCCTATCGCTTGGGCGGTTTCTGACAGATACAAACGCAGGAAACGAACACATGGCCGTACACCACCGCATCGTACGCTTCGTTCTGGTTGCCACGCTGTTGCTGGGACTTGGCAACGCCTACGCACAGGACGAGCTCCGCAGCACTTTTTTCAAGGAAGCCGACGCCGCCAAGGCAGCCGCCGACGCCGCCAACGCCCGGTTACTGGCACCACGCAGCTATGAGCGTGGCATGGATGAATACCGGGATGCCGAGTATGCACTCGAGCGCGGCCGCAATATCGAGACCGTGCGCTCCAATGCCGCCGATGCCGCCCGTTATTTCAAGACGGCGCAGACAGCGGCGGAACTGGCATCGACAGCACTTGCGCAAGTCATGAAGAGCCGCCAGGACGGGGCAAACGCCAAGGCACCGGCGCTGGCACCGGAGATCTGGGATGAGGCGAACAGCAAGTTCGTCCAGGCAATCAATCTGCTCGAACGCGGCGACCTGAAGGGTTCGAAGCGCAGGGGCATCGAGGCTACCAGCCTTTACCGCGACGCCGAACTCGTCGCGATCAAGGCCCAGTACCTATCCGAAACCCGCGACTTGCTGGCCCAGGCCGACCGGGCGCGTGTAGAACGTTACGCGCCGATCACGCTGAGCAAGGCCAAGCAGCTGCTTGCCGATGCCGAGCGCGAGCTCAACGAAAATCGCTATGACACGGACCTGCCGCGCTCACTGGCACGCCAGGCCAACTACGAGGCCAAGCACGCAATCTACCTGTCGGAAATCGTGCGCAAGATCAAAGGTCGTGACCTTGAGCCGGAAGAACTGGTGCTGGCGTGGGAAAAGCCGCTGCGCGACATCGCGGGCGCTGCCGACGTCGTTCCCGACATGGAAAACGGGCCTGACAGGCTCGCGGCCGAACTCGTGGCTTACATCGAAAACCTGAACAACCAGAACCAGGCTCTTGGGCAGGAGAACTCGGAGAACGAAATGCGACTTGCCGAGATGGCCGAAGAGATGGCTGCCCTCGACGAGCGCCTCGGTGGAGCCACTGCCGAGCGCGCCGCCCTGATCCAGCGGCTCGAGGCCCAGGCACGCGTCAAGGAACAGTTCGAGCGCGTCGAGAAGATGTTCACCTCGTCCGAAGCGCGCGTTTTCCGTGAGGGCGACAACATCATCCTGCGCCTGACCGGCCTGACCTTTGACAGCGGTCAGTCACAGATCAAGCCGCAGAGCTTCGACCTGCTGGCCAAGGTCGAGAAGGCCATTGACGTATTCCCGCGCAGCGAACTGATTATCGAAGGTCACACGGATTCATTTGGCAGCGACGACCTGAACCAGAAGCTGTCGCAGGAGCGCGCCGAATCCGTGCAGCAATACATGATCAACGCGATGCGCATCCCGACGTACCGGTTGATCGCAACGGGCTATGGCGAAACCCGACCGGTCGCCAGCAACGACACCGAATCAGGCCGCGAACGTAACCGTCGCATCGACATCGTGATACGGCCAAATATCGAGTCATCATAATCGTATACACGGCCTTGGCCGGGACATTTGTCTCGGTCATGGCTCGCTCGCTGCACTCGCTGCGCTTTACTTCCCTCGACAAACGTCCCGCGCCGGCGGCCCTACATGCGCCTGTGGTGCTTCCACCATTCGGCCACAACGCGTGCCGTCTCGGCGTTGACGAGATACCCGTACTCGGCGTGGACGTTCAGCACGCCGTCGAGCCGGAAGTAGTTGTGCAATAGCCTGTCCTCAATAGACGAGACGAGGCCACACTGCACCATCGGGGCGAAGTCGTCGGCCAGGATCGGGTCGACAGCCGTCAGGTCACCGACCGCCGACAGGTTGACCCAGCGATTGATGCCGGCCGGGCAACTTTTCTCGCCAGCTTCGTGGTAACCCTGCAGGCGGCGTTGCACGAATCGCTGTCCCAGCGGGCTGCCCATCGTCAGTAGCAAATCGACCTCCACGGCATGATCGTCCTGTCGTGACAGTTGCCACAGGCTGTCCCAGGCGATGACCGAGCCCATGCTGTGTCCGATCAGCAGCACCGGGCGTCCAGTCTCAGTGGCCGCCCGCAGCGGAATCTTCAGCATTTGCCTCGTGTGTTCCGCAATGTCGTTATCGTTTTGCTGGTAGCGCCGCAGGTCGCGCAGGTGCAGCTCGAGGCGCTCGTTCGCCACGTGCGGTATCAGGAACGGCAAGAAATCGGCAGCCGTGAAAATCCAGCGCGCCGCGCGGCGGCGCCATCCACCAGCCTCGGCAATATCCGCCTGCGTCGCGCCTTCCTGCGCTATCACGGCTTCGATCGCTTCTGTATCGAGACCAATATCGCGATGCTCATGATAGAAATCGTATGTCCACGAGACGACGTCAAAGCAGTGCAGGTTGGCCGCGATGTCGAGCGTGACCGACTCATCGTAGCGCCGCAGGCCAGCCAGCAGACAACGAAACAGCGCGTCTCGGTGGGCTCTCGGCTGTGGCTTGGGCAGCAGCCCGGGGACATACAGGATCAGTGGCAGTTCAATCAATGCCCCACACCGAGCAGTGACAGCAGCTCACCGACATCCCTGACGATTGCGTCGGGCCGCCGCAGGTGATCGGGCCAGTTCTCACCATTGCGATTGACCCAGGCCGTTTTGAGGCCAGCCTCGTTGGCACCGACGACATCGACCTCGGGATGATCGCCGACATGCAAGGTTTCATGGTAGTCGGCACCGCCCGCCTCTACCGCGACGTCGAAGATTGCCTGCGCCGGCTTCGCGGAGCCGACCGACGCAGCAGCGACCACGTCGTCGAACAGGTCGCGAAGACCGATCCTCTCGAGATTCGCATTGCCATTGGTGACCGCGATGACAGTATATTTCTCGCCGAGCGCGGTCAGTGTTGGACGCACTTCGGGAAACACTTCGACATCGTTACGCAACGCATGAAACACCTCCATGGCGCCCTCGACAGGTGCGTCCCCGTAGCCCGCGGCAGCACCGATCCGTCCCAGCACTGTCCTGCGCAGGAACGAGAAGTCGTGACTTTTCTCGACGTTTTCCGAAACGATCTCCTGGCGCATCTGCAGCAGGTCGGACGGTGAGAAAAGCGCCGTGATTTTCGGGTAGTGCTCGCCGAGCCACTCATAGAGTTCTTTCTCGGCACGCATGATCACCGGCGTGATCGCCCACAGCGTGTCATCGAGATCCAGCGTTATTGTGCGTATGCCGTTCATGAGCGATTATTGTGGCATGAAATACCTGCACACAATGGTACGCGTTACGGATCTCGAGGATTCACTCGATTTTTACTGCAACAAGCTCGGGCTCGTCGAACTGCGACGCCATGAAAACGAGCAAGGCCGGTACACACTGGTCTTCCTGGCGGCTCCCGGTGATGAAGACGCCCAGGTTGAACTGACGTGGAACTGGGATCCGGAAGACTATGGAGGCGGTCGTAACTTCGGCCACCTCGCCTACGAGGTCGATGACATCTACGCGCTGTGCCAGCACCTGATGGACAACGGCGTCACGATCAACCGGCCGCCGCGGTGTGGCCGCATGGCGTTCGTCCGCTCGCCCGACAACATCTCTATCGAACTGCTGCAAAAAGGCGGTTCCCTGCCACCGCAGGAGCCATGGGCGTCGATGGAGAACACCGGCACCTGGTAGTCGCGGCTACGAGTGCGGCATCAGTGGGGGGAGTCCTTCCTTCACCGCACTCGTGTCACCCTGGATCACGGAGAACGAGCGAATCGCCTTTGCGAGCGCTTCGCCGTCGAAGTCGCCCGGATTCGGGCCATAGCTCGAGCTCGACAGTGCATTGAGTTCGCCGGCAAGATCGGGGGAAACGCGTTGCGACAGCGCGCCGATGCTGCGCGGTGCATCATCCGGCCATTCCAGCGCCGCCCAATCGAGCAAATGCTGTTTCACACCCGCGCAATCACCATCGCGCGCCGCTTTGCGCGCGTCCTTGAGAAGCCGCGACTGGCGCTTGTGAACCGGGACTGGAGCCGGTGCTTTGGGTTCGCGTTTCGCCGGACGCGACGTCCACCACCACGCCAGCAGCGTCACGAGCCAAAGCGCGACCAGGAATTCGCTGACACGTTGCCAGAAGCCGCCGGAAAGAGATATCCCGACCGGTTCGTCCGCAGCTGCCTCTTCGGTCGCGGTTTCCACTTGCGGCGGAGGTTCAGGCGCCTCGCCAGAAGCAAGAATGGTGATCGAGCGCTCTGGCAGTCGCGCAACCTGCCATTCCGACGTCTCGGTGTTCCACCACGGCACCTCGAGCGCAGGGAGAGTTACGCTTCCAGCCGCGACACCAATCATTGCGTACTGATCCTTGCGGACGCCGCGAATACCGTCCGGCTCGATGCGGCGGCTCAATTCGGGCTTGTCCGGGTAGACATTGATACCGGCAACCTCGGGCGCCTCGAGCGCCGGAATCTGTGTCTCGAGCTGGCCGAGCGCACTGATTGTAACGTGGCGCGTGAGTGGCTCACCGGCCTTGATCTCGGCCGCTTCGCGGGACCAGTCATCCGTCAATTGCAGGTCACGTGCCGGTAACCAGACCGCGTTCGGATAGTCATCGGGCCTTGGCGGAATGGGCTGCACATCGATCGTCAACGGATCGGACTCGAACACCTTGCGACCCGTGATGCGGCCGTTGCGCAGCACTCGCGCCTCGAAACGCGCCGGCGAGATTTCGATCGTGCCGCTCTCTTGCGGGTACAGCGCGTATACGCGCTCGACGACGTTGTAGGCCGTGCCATTGATAATTGCTTCATAGCTGCGGTCGTCGCCGGAGAGTTCGCTGAGGACTTCGACGCCGCTCACGGCCGGGTCACGCAGAGCCGGCTGACGCGTTGCTACCGACCGGTAGATCTTTACGGTCAACAATACCTGTGCCTGCACATAGGTTTCGGCAAAGTCGACTTCGCTGGTAACGAATACTTCCGCCTCGCCTGGCGGTGCATAGGAAGGCTCGCGTGTTGCTGAGCTGGCTACCCTGCCCGATGTAGAAATCGGCCTCGAGAACAGATATGTCGGGTTGCGTGTCGATGTTCTCGTCAGTAACAACCTCCAGCGTGAACGACTCGTTCAGTTCGATGTCCGCGCGGTCGACGCGTGTAATGACAGCCGCAAACGACTGCGCGCCAATAAGCACACCGGCAATCAAGATCCATACTGCCTGTTGCAGCCTGTTACCTACCACGGTTGCACCTCGTCATCTGGCCAGGTGCTGTTGCCGTCCTGGTCCTTACCTTCTTTCTGATATTGATAACGGAACTTGCGCCGCAACAAGCCGCCCGGATCATTCGGGATGCGTCGCAACCACTGCTCCATCGCCTGCTGCTGTTCAAGCTGCTGACGCAGCTCTGCGAGTTCCTCTTCGGTAAGCTGTTGCTGCGCCATTTGCTCTTCCTGTTGCGCGGCTTCTTCGGCGGCACGTTGCAGCTCTTCCTGCAGCGCTTCGAGATCTTCCTCGCTGCCTTCGTCACGCTCTGACGACTGGCCATCTTCGGATTGGCTGCCCGATTCCGAACTGCTCTCAGAGTCTTCCTGTTGCGACTGGTTCTGGCTGTCGGATTGTTCGCCTTCGCCCTGCTGGTCGGAAGACTCCTGCTGGTCGCCCTCCTGCTGTTGTTGCTGCTGTTGTTCCTGGATCTGCTTGAGCAGGTCGCGATTGTAGGCCGCGTCCTGGTTATCGGGATCGATTTCGAGCACCTGCTCATACGCGTCGATTGCCGACTCGAATTCACCCTGGCGCGCCATTGCGTTGCCGAGGTTGTACAGGTTACGCGTATCCTCCTGCTCCGCGAAGGTCGCTGCGCTGGCCGCATAGTCGGCAGCGCGATACTGCGACACTGCCCGCCATTCGGGATTCTCGAACAGTTCGGCCGCTTCGGCAGCAGCCCCTTCTTCGAGCAGGCGCTCGGCCTGCTGGTCCTTCGTCAGCCAGAGGTCGTCCCAGGTCATCGCTTCGGCCTGCCTGTCCAGCGGCGCAAAGATGAACAGCAACGCGACGAGGATGTAGCCGCGACGGAAAGCCATCGCAGCCAGGGGCAACAACAGCAGCACGAGCCACGGTCCTTCCTCGCGCCAGTGATCGGTTGCGAGATTGTCGTCACTGGCCTGGCGGGCGCTGGTCTCGCCACTCAGCAGGTAATCGAGGTCACGGTCATCGGTCGTCAACTTCGAAAAACGTCCGCCGCCGGCCGATGCCAGGTCGCGCAGACCACTCTCTTCGAGCCGTGGCACCGCGATATTGCCGGACTGGTCGGTGACGAATCCGCCGCTGATGCGGGGAATCGGCGCGCCTTCGCTGGTACCTACGGCGAGCACGGACAAAGTGAAGCCCGAACCACGCAATTCGCGCGCGACGCGTTCCGAGGCCGGCGACGAACTGCCGTCGGTGATGAGCAGGATCTCGCCCGCGCCGGCGCCAGCCTGCTCGAGTAACTGCCTGCCCTTGTTGATGGCCGCAATCGGGTAACTGCCGCGGCTCGGCATGATGTCCGTGCTCAGGCTGTTAACCAGCGCAGCGATGGTGTCATTGTCAGTCGTCAGTGGCGTCACCGTGAACGCATTTGCCGAATAGACGACGAGTGCCGTCTGGCCACTGCCGCGACGCTCCAGGATATCGAGTATCTTGAGGCGCGCACGCATCAGGCGGCTCGGGGCGATGTCCTGCGCATCCATCGAACGGGACAGGTCTAGCGCTATCACCAGCGCCTGGTCGGAGCGGAAAACAGGTTGTTCAACCCGCTGCCAGGCCGGTCCTGCAATCGCGATGGCGGCGAGGACTCCGCCAACGGCAACCAGCCACCAGCGCAGATCGGCGCGATTCGTGGCGCTGCTCACGAGTACATGCGGCGCAAGCGCCGCATCCACGACGTTCTGCCAGCTGCCAGGCCCCAGCCGACGGCGTGCGAGCAGCACTGCAGCAACGATGATGGCCGGGATTGCCCATAGCCATTCAGGCCGCAGGAAATGGAAATCAGCCAGCATCGGGCTCTGCCCTCATGACGCGCTGCAATGCAAGGCTCTGCAGCAAACTGATAATGCTCATCAGCGCGGCGATAGCGAACGCGCCCGCCAGCGGCCAGTAATAGAAAGACTTCACCGGCCGGAATCCGGCCTCGGGCTCATCGACCGGCTCGAGCTCGTCAACGAGCCGGTAGATGTCCTGCAGGCTCGCCGTATCGATGGCGCGGAAATAACGGCCGCCAGTCAACTCCGCAATGCCTGTCAGTGTCTCCTCGTCGAGGTCCGCAGACGGATTGATGTTACGCCGGCCGCCGATCAGGGATGACACCTCCATCTGCTCGGCGCCGATGCCGATCGTGTAAATGCGCAGGCCAACCTGCTGGGCAAGTTGCGCTGCCTTCATCGGGTCGATCTCGCCGGCCGTATTGGCGCCATCGGTCAGCAATACAAGCACCTGCTCACTGGCGTCGGCCTCCTGGTCGTGGATGCGCTTGACGGCAAGCGTAATGGCATCGCCGATCGCAGTTTTCTCGCCCGCCAGTCCAATGAACGCTTCGAGCAACAGGACTTTCACGGTCTCGCGGTCCAGCGTCAGCGGTACCTGCAGGTACGCGCGCTCGCCGAACAGGATCAGCCCGATCCGATCGCCCTCGCGGCGGCTGATGAAGTCGCTGGCGACGGCCTTGGTTGCGGTCAGCCGGTCAACGCGGCGATTGCCGAGTTCGAAATCCTTCTGGTCCATACTGCCCGACAGATCGACGGCGAGCATCAGGTTGCGACCGGATACCGGGACGTCGAGTTCGTCACCAATGCGCTCCGGCCTGGCGGCGGCAACAACCAGCAGGATCCACGCCAGCGCGGCCAGCCAGAATCGCCAGCTCAGCAACTGGTCGGTGTCCGGCCGCTGCGTCAACGTCGTGAAGTACGACAGCGACGGCACTTTGAGGCCGGCGTCCTGCATCGCCGGCGACTCCTTCACCAGCTTGCGGATGAGGATCGGCAAAGGCAGGGCCAGGAATGCCCAGGGCCAGGCGAAAGACCACATCAGGCACGCCCTCCTACCGGTGTCGCGAGCCGCTGCCGAACTGCGGCGACAACGTCGACGAGGTCGAGAGCGGACAGTTCATCGTCCGGCCTGCGGTAAGGCAATTCGAGCAATTTGCGCCCGGTTTCGCCCTGGAATCGCGGCTGCTCAAAGTCGCGGTCGAGCCACTCGAGCCATGCGTCACCCGTCAGTCCTGCGACCTCGCTTCGTGGTGCGTATGCAAGCATGGTGCGGCGGAGCAATTCGGACATCTCGCTGCTGAACGCCACGGCGTTGCCATGTTGTTCAAACTCGGCTGTGAGCTGCGCGAGTTGGCTGAGCGCGTGGCGCCTGGCAGCACCTCGCGCACGGCGCCGCAGGTACAGGCGCAGCAGGTACAGGCCAATGAGCAGCAGCGCCGCGATAACGGCGTACCAGCCCGGCGCCAGTGGCCACCAGCTGACTGTATCCGGCATGTGCAGGTCGCGCAGCGGTATCTGCTCGGGATCCACTAGTGGCTCCTCCGGCCCAGCGCCTTCTGCAGTGCCGAGACCGGGTCATCCTCGGTCGACATCGGCATCAGGTGCACGTTGTAGCGCTGACAAAACGTTTCCAGCTCGGCCGCGCGCTGTTCGAACTTGTTCTGATAATCGTTACGCGCTGCCTTTGCATACGTGTCGATTGCCAGCTCGTCTTCATTCGATACGAGGCGGTAGCGTCCCGGCGGCGGCAACTGGCGTTCGAGCGGGTCATTGAGAAACACCGCGAGCACCTCGTTATGACGTGCCACACTCGACAGGTACGACTGCGCGCCCCGCGAGAACCCGAGGAAGTCGCTGAGTACGACAACCAGGCTGCCCGGCCGTGCGACCCTGCGCAACGCCGACATTGCCTGGGTCAGCGGCGCTTCGCCATCGCCATTACCGGCAAGGTAGCGATTGCCCCAGTCGGGGTGCTCGGCCAGTTCGTGCAGATATCGCAGCGCCGCCTGGCGGCCGAGCCGTGGCTTCAGTTCGCGGTGCGTCGTGTCACCAAATATCAAGCCACCGAGGCGATCTCCGCGGTGGTGCGCAGCCCACGACAGCAGTGCCGCAGCGCGGCTTGCATTGACCGATTTGAAACAGCCGCGTGTCGCGAAGTGCATATTGGCGCGCAGATCGACCATGACGAGCACGGGCCGCTCGCGTTCTTCGCGAAACAGCTTGGTGTATGCCGTCGTGCTGCGCGCTGTTACCCGCCAGTCGATGCTGCGCGGGTCATCGCCGGGCTGGTAAGGACGCGACTCGTCGAACTCCATGCCGCGGCCCTTGAAATGTGACACGTAGGCGCCCGTCTGCAGCGAGTTCACACGCATGACATCGAGCGCTATCGCTCGCGCGGGCGCGGCCAACCGTATCAGTCCGGCCTGGCTAACGCTGACAGGTGATGCGTTCTCGGGCAGATGGTCGAGCAAAACCATGGTTGCTCCGCTCAGGGTACTCCGACACCGTCGAGCAGGCGCTCAATGACCGAGTTCTCGGTCACACCGTCAGCCTCGGCTTCGAAACTCAGCACGATGCGGTGGCGCAGGACATCCGATGCGACATCCTGGATGTCTTCCGGCCCGACGTAATCGCGGCCAGCCAGCCAGGCACGCGCCCGCGCCGCCCGGTCAATACCCATGCTGGCGCGCGGGCTGGCGCCGTACATGACCTGCCCGGCCATTGAGTCGTCGACCCGGCCGGGGTCACGTGTCGAAACCACGAGATTGACGATGTATTCCTCGAGTTCCGGGGCAAGGTGCAGGCGCAGGATGTCCTGGCGCGCCTGCATCAGTGACTCGAGCGACAGCAGCTCGGGCGGCTGGAACGCATCGCGCTCGCCGGACTTTGCCTCGTCACGATTAAGGACGAGGATGCGACGCTCGTCTTCGGTCGTCGGATAACCGACTTCGACGTGCAACAGGAAGCGGTCGAGCTGCGCCTCAGGCAGCGGATAAGTGCCCTCCTGTTCAATCGGGTTCTGCGTGGCCATGACCATGAACAGGTCGTCGAGCGCGTAGCTGCGATCGCCGACCGAGATCTGGCGTTCCTCCATCGCTTCGAGCAGCGCCGACTGTACCTTTGCCGGGGCGCGGTTGATCTCGTCAGCAAGAATCAGGTTATGAAACAGCGGCCCCTTGCGGAACTCGAACGTGCCCTCCTGGGGGCGGTAGATATCGGTTCCTGTCAGGTCCGCCGGCAACAGGTCCGGCGTGAACTGCAGGCGGTGGAAATCGCCCTCGATACTCTCCGCGAGAACCTTGATAGCTCTCGTCTTGGCCAGTCCCGGCGCCCCCTCGACGAGCAGGTGACCGTCACACAGCAGGGCGATCAGCATGCGATTGATGAGGTGTGATTGCCCGATGATCAGGCCGCTCGCATGTGCCTCAAGCTGTTGGAATTGTTCTACGACACTCATTAAATACTCCGCTCAAAATCGGCGCGTCATTTTAGTGTTGATGCGCTAGAGAGCCAACCAGTTGCTCTATTTTTTGCGATTGTGCTCGCCAGTTCGGTAATAATGCTCCCTTCCGGGAAATCAACCGACCCTGAAGAGTGCCGAAAATTCATATTAATTTCGCCATGTTGCGCCGATTTGTGCCGAGAATTGCCTGTTTGTTCGCGCTCACCGGCCTCCTCGGAGCTCGACTGGGACAATAACGAACTCGAGTGCACCGGAATGCCACGGCCGGAGGGCGCCGGTATTCGACTGCGGTTCGCGGGCCCGACAGATGCCGAAGGGCCACGCATCACCTTTATCATCGCGCTGCCAGACTTCGCGCGCGACACGTCGGAGACTGAGTTCAGCGGCAATATCACGCTGATCGAGGAAGGCACCGGGCGCTTTTTCAGCACTCCCGATCTCAACAACTGCCTGGTAGAAATTGCTGCGGTCGAAGCGCTCGAGGACTCGGGCGACCGGTATGCGGTAACAGGTGCCTTCTATTGTGTTGGGCCTTTGCCCGAAATCAACGGCAAGACCAGCGTCTCGATACCGGAGTTGCGCTTTACCGGCCTGCTCGACTGGAGTGCATCGTGACGAAGTGGGTGTCTGCGGCGGTGATCCTGGTGCTCGCCACTGGCGTGCTCGCGGACCAGGGACTCGACAGCCGCTTCGAAAAAGACGTCCTGATCATCGAGGCAAGCGAGCACGCTTGCCACCGCTTCGACATTTACGTGGCCGTCAGCGCCGAACAGCGCAGTCGTGGGCTGATGTTTGTGCGCGAGATGTCGCCAAGCACCGGCATGCTGTTCGTTTACACCAACGAGCCCGTATCGATGTGGATGAAGAACACTTACATCTCTCTCGACATGGTGTTTGTCCGGGCGGATGGCACGGTGTCATCAGTCATTCGCAATACCGAGCCACAGTCACTGAAATCGCTGCGCTCGATCGAGCCGGTCGCATTCGTTCTAGAGCTGAATGCGGGCGTAACAGAACGTCTCGGCATCGACGAAAACAGCCGGATCTTCTGGGAGCCTGCTCATGGCAATGTCGAATAATCGAAAAACCGTAGCAGCATTTTTCGGTGCTATGGTCTTGACCTGTGCCGTATCCGCAGCTTACCTGCTGACGACAGGCATCGCCGACGAGAGTATTTCAGTGGCGCTGCGAGCCTCCGGACGCGTTGCGTTTCTCATTCTGATCATCGTGTTCGCCGCACGGCCGTTACAGCAATTGCTCAAGGCGCCGTGGACCGCGAAATTGCTGCGCAATCGCAAGCTGCTGGGCGTGGCATTCGCCGGTATTCACACGGCCCACCTCGGGCTGATCATGATGCGCGATGCACACGTGCCGGAATTCGACCTCGTCGTTAACTGGTCCGGCGCGACCATCTATTCATTCATGTACCTGATGGTAATCACGTCCTTTAGCGGGCCGGCACGCGCTATCGGCGCCAAAGCCTGGAAAGTTCTTCACAAGCTCGGCCTGTTCGTCATGTTTTTCGGTTTCTCGATATCGCAGATACCGCGAACGCTCGATCAGCTCGAGCCCGTTAACGCCATCCTGATCGCGCTTGCCGCTGTCGCCCTGGCCGCGCGAATCGTCGCGTTCCTCAAGTACCGGAAATCGTGAGCGGTCGGTCTTCAGTCGTCAGGAAGCCTGGCTAACTGCCAGGCAACGAGCTGCCAGGAGTTGCCAATTCGTCTGGATACGGCCAGCAGCAGTCATTCAATTGCGCGCTGTTGACGAAATATCTGCAGACAACAAGAGCCACTGGTCGTTTTCCCTTACCCAGGTGTTTGACACATAGCCGGAGAAGCCGGCGACTGGACCGTCCGGGCCAACGAAAGACTCGGTCGTCTTGAACCGGATGATGGCGAGATCGCCGACTATGTCGACTGCAATCATTTCGATGTCTCGCTCGGCAACCCGCATGCCATAGCCCCACCACTCCTCGAGGCTTCTGACGAATTTCTCGCGCCCCTCGTAGATTTCTCCCATCGCCCAGCGCGCATACTCGGGGTGGAGAAGCCGCTCATAAACTGTCCAGCCCTCTCCGCCCACTAATGTCGATGCGGATAGCTCCTCCGCAGCCTGGCGCAATTCAGCATCGGTAATCTCCGTAGCTGCGAAAGCGGCTTCTGATTGGAAGACGAAGAAACATGCAATTAGACAAACTGATCCGCGCATTTTCGGGGTCCCTTCTGTCGTAGGCTGTACTGTGGATAGCCGAATAAGGAATGACCGCAACGGGTCATCTCCAGCCATCATAACTCAAGTGCCTCGACCGGCTGGTATGCCAGGTAAAGCAGCCCCTCGTTGCGCCTGGCGAATGCTCGCTCCCAGCCAGAAGCAGCCATCAAGTCGCCCAGGTAGAGGGCATGTCTTTGACTCAGGACGACTCAAACCCTGTACAGTGGTATTCGAGTGGACAGGCGCAGATGATTTAATCCTGATTTTTTACGCAGCCTATCCGCTCCAATATGAGCCGATGGGACAATTTTACGAAATCGCATCAATAAGGCCATCAGAGCCTCCCCCAGGCGCTACTGGCACCGATTGGCACTGTTATGTGATCGCATTTGATGGCGCTGAAAACATCCACGGTTACCGACAAGGGAGTATCAGTTCCGTGACGAGGGAGGTAGAGGAGATAGTTGCGCTAGTCAACGAAAGGCATTGGAAAAAACGCAAACGAGCCTAGAGTCGGACCTGAATCGCGCTATTGATTAAAGCGGCCATTCGAATTCCGCCGATTTTCCAAGCCTGGCCATCTGAATTCGGCCAAGAGCGGCCGCCTGAGCGGCTGGTGTCGCGGCTGAAGCCGCTGTCACACAGTCAATCGCCCGCTGGGGCGGGCTCCTGCGGGAGGCTCCTAAGATACGACGGCGGCGATCGAGTCGGAGAGGTAGCCGACATTCTCTTCGGTGATGCCCGCCACATTGATGCGGCTGGAATCCACCATGTAGATGCCGTAGTCCTTCTTGAGCCTCTGGACCTGCTCGGCGCTGATGCCGAGAAAGCAGAACATGCCGTTAGCGCGAACCAGGTGCGAGAAATCGCTGTCCGGTGCCTTGGCAAGCAACGCATCATTAAGCAGCACGCGCATGTCCTGCAAGCGATCGCGCATTTCGTTGACTTCGCCAACCCACTCTTCACGCAGCTCCGGATCGTTGAGAATCATCGTTGCGACGGCGGCGCCATGATCTGGTGGCACCGAATAAATAGTGCGGACGAGGTTGTTCACCTGGCTCGAGAGAATGTCACGCGTTTTCGAATCAGCGCCCAACATTGACAACGAACCGACGCGGTCGCGATAGAGACCGAAGTTCTTTGAACACGAGTTTGCGACAATCATCTCGGGAACCCGGGCCGCCAGTTCACGGATGACGAACGGGTCCTCATCGATGCTGCGCGCGAAACCCTGGTAGGCAACGTCAATGAACGGCAACAATTCGCGTTCGACAATCGCATCCATAATGCCATGCCATTCTTCCCCGGTCGGGTCGAGACCGGATGGGTTATGGCAGCAAGCGTGTAACAACACGACATCGCCCTTGGGCGCAGCGCGCAACTTATCGATCATCGCATCGACGTGAATGACGTGATTCGCCGTGTCGTAGTACGGAAATGACTGCAGGTCGAGCCCAGCGCCACCCAACAACGGGACGTGGTTCGCCCAGGTCGGCTCGGTGACCCAGACAGTGACCTTGTCGCGCGCGCGCAGCAAGATGCCGGCCGCCACGCGCAGGGATCCTGAACCACCCGGCGCCTGTATGGTTACCAGCCGGTCTTCACTGACCGAGTCGGCAAATGTCAATTCCTGCATTGCCGCATTGAACGCTGCAGAACCCGCTGTGCCGATGTAGGCCTTGGTGTCCTGTTCTTCAACGAGGCGGCGCTCGGCCTTCTTCACCGATGACAGCACCGGAGTTTCGCCAGCGGCATTCCGGTAGACGCCAACGCCGAGGTCTATTTTCTCCGGGCGCGGATCATCGCGATGCTCCGCGATCAGCCCCAGAATTGCATCCGCCGGCATCGGCTGCAGCGATTCGAACAAGTTTGTCTCCGTAACGCTTAAAGCGTATCGATGGGTGTTTTCAAATACGCGATGTCGTTATCTTCGGCATCGGGCAGGTGTCCTGCTCGAATGTTGACCTGAATCGACGGCACAATCAACGCCGGCAGGTTGAGTGTCGCGTCACGCTCGAGGCGCATCTTTGTGAACCCGGCCTTGTCGACATCCTCGTTGACGTGGATATTTTTCGCACGCTGTTCATCGACAGTGCACTCCCAGCGCAGCTCGCGCCCACCCGGCATGTAGTCGTGGCACATAAAGAGGCGTGTATCACCAGGCAATGACAGCACACGCTGGATCGAGTCGTACAGGAGTCCGGGGTCGCCACCGGGAAAGTCGCAGCGCGCGGTGCCGAAATCCGGCATGAACATGCTGTCGCCAACAAAAACCGCCGACCCTACCTTGTAGCTTACGCTGTCATTGGTATGGCCCGGCGTGGCTATTACTTCACAATCGAGCTTACCGATTCTGAAGGTATCGCCATCGGCGAAAAGTTTGTCGAACTGGTGACCATCCGGCGCGAAGTCGTTACCCAGGTTAAACACGGGCCCGAAGTGCGCCTGCACCTTGCGGATGCCCTCGCCGATCGCCACCGCACCGCCGATATTCGACTTGATGTACTGCGCGCCGCTCAGGTGGTCGGCATGGGCATGGGTTTCGAGAATCCACTCGACACCGAGTTTTTTCTTGTGGACATACTCGATGATGACATCCGAAGGGCCGGTATCCGTGCGCCCCGACGCCATGGAGTAACCAAGAACAGGGTCGATTATGGCCGCATGCCCGCTCTCCCCATCGGACACGACGTAGCTCAACGTGCCCGTCGGCTCGTCGTAGAAGTGCTGGATGCGTGCTTCGGTCATCTATTCAAAAACGCCGGCGTGAATGCCGGCGTTCCTTGTCCTGAACAAACAGCTATCAGACCTTGGGAGCCCAGACCGAACACCAGCCTGAAGCAGCAACCAGTTTGCCGGGAAATATCTGGCATGGACGCCATGGGTCACCGTCATTGCCCTGGATCAGCGCGCAATTGGAACAATGCTGCTCTTCCGCCGGATTTGCGCGCGTGGCCGGGTCTACCGTGCTGGCATCATGCGTATACTTCATGGCAGATGCCATGGGGTCGGATTCTTCGAGTTTCGGCATGTCCTGCGCGAATGCGCGGCTGCCTGGGACTGCAACGGCGCCGGCGACGGCCACTGCGGATAGCTGAATAAATTTGCGACGGGCGATCTTGCTCAAGGGAGTCTCCTTTGTTTTCGCAGCTTTCCCGGAACGCCTCCGGGGCAAAGCATTCTAAACGATAACGATCAATGCGTATGAATTCTAGACCCTAAACATGAACGGCAGCATAACGGCATACGCGTACTGCGACTGACTGGCATGTTATTGAGAACCATTATCATTTGCGTGCTGTTGACTGGTGTTCTGCCAGCACGCGCCGCAACGCACGAATACACGGTCTGGCTCGATGCAGAGCTGACGACGTTGCGCGTCGCGGGGCGACTCGCAGACGGCTCGACGCGTTCTTATGACGTCGACCTCGACTCGATCGACCAGCACCGGGCAGGAAATGCGCAGACGATTGTTGTACCGATCAACCAATGGATGCGGCGACCACGACTCGGTGGCGCGGATGAAGTCATCATTTCGTTCCAGCTTCCCGATGACATCCGCGTCTCGGTGCCGTGGCAGCCGCTTGACCAAGACGGACGTCGCTACCGCCTTGTATCCTCACCGCAGAGCGGCACCGGACTGGCTGTCTTCGGCAGGTTTGACGAAGTATTTGTCCCCGTGGCCGATGTCCAGATGCGTGTTGCTTCGGTACCGTCCGACAGCGACTCGATTCCCGAAGAGATGATCGAATGGACGCGGCAGACCGCCGAGAACGTTGCTCTTGCCTACGGCCGCTTTCCCAATTCGCACGCCCGGGTGCTGCTGTTCCCGGCACGCAGTTGGTGGAGTGACTCGGCCGTCCTTTTCGGGCGCGTTGTCAGGGACGGCGGCGAGACGGTCGAACTGCTGGTCGATCCTGGCGGATCGGAGGAGCGGTTCCTCGGCGACTGGACGGCGACTCATGAATTCACTCACCTGATGCTGCCCTACGTCACACGCAGCCAGCGCTGGGTATCCGAGGGCTTTGCGCAGTACTACCAGAACGTATTGCTGGCGCGCGCAGGACATCACACCGCGGAAGAGGCATGGGAGAAGATCCGTTCCGGGCTGGAGCAGGGCCGCCAGTCCTCGCCGCAACTTTCACCCAACCAGGCGGCAAGGGACGGCATTCGTAACAGCCGCATGAAAATCTACTGGAGTGGCGCTGCGCTCGCGATGATGGCAGAGATCGAGCTTCGGTATCGCTCAGGCGGCGCCCTGTCGCTGGATGTCGCACTCGATCGGCTGGAAGCATGTTGCCTGCCGTCGAGGCGTACCTGGTCGGGACGCGAGCTGTTTGAACAACTCGACAAACTGATCGACGGTGACAGGTTTGTTGCTCTCTACGACCGCTATGCCGATGTTCCCGGCTTTCCCGATTACGAGAAATACCTCGAGGGGCCGGAGTTCGCGGATATTCGAGCGGCTATTATGGCGCGGCGATATACTCGTGAGCTGGGGAGACAGTAACGGCAGCACCATGGCTGGAAGCAGCTACGCAGTCGACATCAGCAAGATCACTAACGGCCAACAGGCGAGCCTGCAAGACAGTGTCGCTGTTGAAGAGCCGCTGGAAATCCGGATTGGCTTTTCGACGCCTGATGGCCGGGCGACGCGCAGTGTGTCGATCACGATGCGCACGCCCGGTAACGACGAGGAACTCGCCGCCGGCTTCCTCTATGGCGAATCGATTATCAGCCATGCAGGCGATATCGCGTCGATCGAAGTCTGCGGCCCTCCCGCACCGGACAGTGGCAACCACAACGTAATTCGCGTTGACCTTCGTGCCGACGTGGAATTCGACCTTGGTCGCCTGCAACGGCATTTCTATACCACCTCGAGCTGCGGCGTCTGCGGCAAGACATCACTCGATGCATTGCGCGCCGTTGGGGCGCTCGAACAAAGCGGCAACACAACATCGTTCCCGACGAGCGTGTTGGTGACAATTCCTGGCAAGCTGCGCGCAGCGCAGGCCACGTTCGAGGAGACTGGTGGCCTGCACGCAGCAGCCGCGTTCGATACGAGCGGCGCACTTGTCGTGACGATGGAAGATGTTGGCAGGCATAACGCCGTAGACAAGGTCATCGGTGCCCTGCTGCTGCAGGACAATTTGCCTGCAAAGGACCTCGGTCTTATGGTGTCAGGCCGTGCCAGTTTCGAGCTGATGCAGAAGGCACTGATGGCCGGGATGCCCCTGCTTGCCGCAGTGAGCGCGCCATCGAGCCTGGCTGTGCAACTGGCCACAGAGTTCGACGTCACACTGGTGGGTTTTCTGCGTGATAACAATTTCAACATTTATGCCGGCGAACAACGGATAACGGAATGACAACTGAGCCTTTCGATAAACAGGTGGCAAGCAGCATCGTCGCGAGCTTTGACGCGCGGCCCGAGATGCTCATACAGATTCTGCATGGTTTCCTCGAGCGCTTTGGCTGGATTTCTGAAGATGCCATTCGGCAACTTGCCAGTGAGCTCAACCTGTCTCGCGCGGAAGTGCATGGTGTCGTCAGTTACTACCACGACTTCCGCACTGAACCGCCAGGCAAACACATCGTCAAGATATGTGCGGCCGAGGCGTGTCAGTCGATGGGCAGCCGGGCCATCGAAGCACATGCCGCTGCGAAGCTCGGTGACCGTGACGTTACGGTCGAACCCGTTTACTGCCTCGGCAATTGCGCGTGTTCGCCCGCCATTATGGTTGATGGCAAGACCTATGGCCGGGTGACTTCGGAACGCTTCGATGAAATCGTCGATGGCCTCGGGGAGTCGGGCTGATGGCGACGACGAAGATCTACGTGCCCCGGGAAACGGCATCGGTTTCTGTCGGCGCACACGATGTTGCGGTCGAAATTGCGCGCCAGGCGAAAGAGCGCAGCGTCAGCATCGAGCTCGTGCGCAACGGCTCGTGGGGCGCAACCTGGCTCGAGCCTCTGGTCGAGGTGCTCGTCGATGACAAGCGCATCGCCTATGGCAATGTCGAAGCGAGTGATGTCGCCGGCCTGTTCGACGCCGGTTTTCTTACCGGCGGCGAACACGGCAAACGACTCGGGCCGATCAACGAGATCCCTTACCTGATCGACCAGGATCGCTGGACATTCTGGCGCTGTGGGCTCGTCGAGCCACTCAACATGGACGACTTCCTGGCACACCAGGGATTCAAGGCATTCCAGAAAGCGGTCGAGCTCGGACCACAGGCTGTCATCGACGCCGTCAAGGACTCAGGCTTGCGCGGCCGTGGCGGTGCGGGCTTCCCCACCGGCATCAAGTGGCAAACCGTGGCCGATGCCGAGGGTAATCAGAAATACATTACCTGTAATGCCGACGAAGGCGACAGTGGCACATTCTCCGACCGCATCCTGATGGAGGGTGACCCACTCGGCCTGCTCGAGAGCATGATGATTGCCGGCTTTGCCGTAGGCGCCAGCAAAGGCTACATCTACCTGCGATCCGAGTACCCGCTTACTCACCGCGTGCTCACAAAGGCGATCGCCCTCGCCCGGGACACAGGATGGCTCGGCGACGACATCGACGGCTCGGGTTTCAGCTTCGACATCGAGCTGCACCTCGGCGCCGGTTCCTACGTCTGCGGCGAAGAGACGGCAATGCTCGAAAGCCTGGAAGGCAAACAGGGCATCGTCCGCTACAAGCCGCCGCTACCCGCGATCGAAGGCCTGTTCGGCAAGCCGACCGTCGTCAATAACGTTGTCACGCTCGCGTCAGTGCCGAATATCATCAACCTGGGCGGCGAGAAATACGCGTCTTACGGCGTTAACCGATCCAAGGGCACGCTGGCCTTCCAGCTCGCCGGCAATGTCAATCGTGGTGGCCTGGTCGAGAAAGGCTTTGGCCTGACGCTGCGCGAACTGATCGAAGACTGGGGCGGCGGCACAGCCAGTGGCCGTCCGGTCAAGGCGGTGCAGGTTGGCGGCCCCCTGGGCGCCTACATTCCGGCCGAGCAACTGGACACGCCGCTAGACTACGAGGCATTCATCGAAATCGGCGCGATGATCGGCCATGGCGGCATCGTCGTTTTCGACGACACCGCGAATATGGCGCAGATGGCGCGTTTTGCTATGGAATTTTGCGCCATCGAGTCATGTGGCAAATGCACGCCCTGCCGCATCGGTTCGACGCGCGGCGTGGAGGTCATAGACCGCATGGTTGCTGGGGTTGACCGGGATGAGAACTATGATCTGTTAGTCGAATTGTGCGACACGATGGAGGACGCGTCGTTATGTGCAATGGGCGGAATGACACCATTTCCGGTGCGGAGTGTCCTAAAATACTTCGCTGAGGATTTCGCGTCTGACGTGGGGGTCGAGGCATGAACAGAGTCCGGCAAACAGATCTAGGCACGCCGGCGTCCGCAGCCGCGGACACCGTCCAGGTCGAGATCGATGGACTTCCCGCAACTGTAAAGGCGGGCACCAGTATCCTGCGCGCCGCCCGCGAGTCAGGCGTCGACATCCCGAAATTGTGTGCCACCGACAGCCTGAAGCCTTTCGGCTCCTGCCGCATGTGCCTGGTCGAGGTCGAGGGCCGCAATGGCTACCCCGCTTCGTGCACGACCCCGGTCGAGGCCGGCATGAAAATCCGTACCCAGACAGAAACGCTGGCAAAACTGCGGCGCAATGTCATGGAGTTGTATATCTCCGATCACCCGCTCGACTGCCTGACCTGTTCTGCAAACGGCGACTGCGAGCTGCAGGACATGGCTGGCGCCGTCGGGCTGCGCGAGGTGCGCTATGGATTCGATGGCGACAACCACCTGAGCGGTGAAGTCGATGCCAGCAACCCCTACTTCCAGTTTGATTCGACCAAGTGCATCGTTTGCTCACGCTGCGTGCGCGCCTGTGACGAAGTGCAGGGCACGTTCGCACTGACCATCGAAAACCGCGGCTTCAAATCAAAGGTCTCCGCGGGCATCAGTGAAGATTTCCTCGAATCCGAATGCGTTTCCTGCGGTGCGTGCGTGCAGGCATGCCCGACGGCGACCCTGATGGAGAAGAGCATCGTCGAGCATGGCCAGCCAGAGCGCGCCGTCAAGACGACCTGCGCCTATTGTGGCGTCGGTTGCTCATTCGTCGCGGAAATGCGCGGCGACCAGGTCGTGCGCATGACGCCGGACAAGGATGGCCAGGCAAACCACGGCCACAGCTGCGTGAAAGGCCGCTTTGCGTGGGGCTACTCGACGCACCGCGATCGCATACTGAGCCCGATGATCCGCGACTCGATCGACGAGCCCTGGCGCCAGGTCAGCTGGGACGAAGCCATCCGGTACACGGCGAAGCGCTTCAAGGAAATCCAGGCGAAGTACGGTCGCAAATCAATTGGTGGCATCACATCGTCGCGCTGCACCAACGAGGAAGTTTTCGTCGTGCAGAAGCTCGTTCGTGCTGCGATGGGCAACAACAACGTCGATACCTGTGCGCGCGTCTGTCATTCGCCGACCGGGTACGGGCTTAAGCAGACACTGGGTACTTCCGCAGGCACGCAGCCGTTCGACAGCGTCCTGGACGCCGACGTCATCGTCGTCATCGGTGCCAACCCGACCGAAGGACACCCGGTATTTGCCTCGCAGATGAAGCGCCGGCTGCGCGAGGGCGCGAAACTGATCGTGCTGGATCCGCGTCGCATTGGCCTCGTCAAGTCGCCACACATCAAGGCCGACTATCACTTGCCGCTGCTGCCGGGCACCAACGTGCCGATGATCAACGCGCTTGCCAACGTCATCATCAATGAAGGCCTGCTCGCCGACGAGTACATCGCGGAACGCTGCGACGTCGAGTCATTCGAGGCATGGAAGAAACAGATTCTCAAGCCCGAGAACACGCCGGAGGAAGTCTCGAAGGTGACCGGGGTCCCGGCCGGGGACATCAGGGCCGCCGCGAGGCTTTATGGTTCGGCAGAGAATGGCGCCATTTATTACGGCCTGGGCGTAACCGAACACAGCCAGGGCTCGACGATGGTCATGGGCATGGCCAACCTGGCAATGGCGACCGGCAACGTCGGGCGCACGGGCGTTGGCGTCAACCCGCTGCGCGGGCAGAACAACGTACAGGGTTCCTGCGACATGGGCTCGTTCCCGCACGAGCTGGCCGGTTACCGGCCGGTGCAGGACGATGAAGTCCGCGGATCATTCGAAAAGCACTGGGGCGTTTCGATAGACCCCGAGCCGGGCTACCGCATCCCCAACATGTTCGATGCGGCTTGCGAGGGCACCTACAAGGGCATGTACATCCAGGGTGAGGATGTCGCGCAATCAGACCCTGACACGACGCATGTGGAAGCCGCACTTGGCAGCATGGAGTGTCTTGTCGTGCAGGACCTGTTCCTGAACGAGACTGCGAAGTTCGCGCATGTCTTCCTGCCAGGCACCTCGTTCCTCGAGAAGGACGGCACCTTTATCAATGCCGAGCGCCGCATCAATCGCGTGCGCCCCGTCATGAAGCCGCGCCAGGGCAAAGATGAATGGCTCATCACACAGGAACTCGCACAGGCACTCGGCTACCCGATGAACTACAACAATGCCGCCGAGATCATGGACGAGATTGCGCAACTGACGCCGACGTTCCGGAACGTAAGTTTCAGGTTCCTCGATGAGGTTGGCAGCGTGCAGTGGCCGTGCAACGACGATGCGCCGATGGGCACGCCGATCATGCACATAGACAACTTCGTCCGCGGCAAGGGCCTGTTCGTCGAAACCGACTACGTCCCTACCGAAGAGCGCACCAGCCGCAAGTTCCCGCTGCTGCTGACGACCGGACGGATCCTGTCACAGTACAACGTCGGCGCGCAGACACGCCGCACGGAAAACATGGTCTGGTACAATGCGGACCTGCTCGAAATACACCCGTCAGATGCCGAAGTGCGTGGCATCAATGAAGGCGACCTGTGCTCGCTCTCGAGCCGCAAGGGCGAGATCTCACTGATAGCGACGATTACCGAACGCGTGCAGCCCGGCGTCGTTTACACGACCTTCCATAACCCCGAAACTGGCGCCAACGTGGTCACGACCGAACACGGTGACTGGGCAACCGATTGCCCTGAGTACAAAGTCACGGCGGTTCAGGTCGTCCCGGCCGAACACAAGCGCTCGGAGTGGCAGGCCAGCTTCGACGAGAACGCGAAGCGGCAAGGAAAGATACTGGAAACAAGTTAGATGATTATCAAAGCGAGCCGGTATGCGCTCAGCTTCATGGCTCGCTCTTATCGTCACCTTGCTCTCCGTACCATTCGTCCGGATCGCCGTGCGGGAACAGCCATTTCTCCAGGTAAGGCTTGACGTAGGTCGGGAAGAGTGCGAACGCCACACCCAGCAGGATCAAGCCGACCGGCATCTTCCACTGCACGACGAATGCGGGCCACATGAATGCCAGCACCATGTTCTTCAGCGAGTCGCCCATGAAGCGCAGCATGAACTCGAGCAACTGGTGCACAAAGAAATCGACGACACCCTCCGCATCGAGGATTTCGCCGATGATCGTCGTTACTTCGAGCCAGGCAAACGTGACGGCCCAGCCGACCGCGTAAAGGCCGCCGCCGCGGACCTTCCAGATCTTCTCGAACCAGCCGCGAACAAGCTCTTTGAATGTCTCGACCAAGTTAGCGAGAAATTCTCGTAAACCTCGAGCCTTCGAGAGTCAGGTTGGCCATCAGGCCGGACGAATTGAAAATGAAGCCTACGATCGGGTCGCGAACATTCTGTGAGTCGATCGTCTTGCCCGCTCCCATGTCGACAAATGCGACCGAGCCATCAATGCCTACGCGCCAGCCGCTCGAGCTACGGAAATTGTCGAGGGCACTTTGCGTCATGAAGCAGATCACGATCGAACGCGCCTGCGCGCCCGCCTGCAGACCGAGCGACCCACTCGTGATGCGGAAATAGTCGACGGTCTTGCCGTTGATGCGAAGCACGCCTTCGCCGGTCTCAGCGCCGATGCCGAGACCGGCCCTGAGTGCACGCGGAAACACGAGCACCCCGGCGGCCTGCTCCAGGAATACCTCCGAACCTTCAATGTCGGTCGTAAATACCTGCAGCGCCTCATCAGCATCGAGATCGATTGCCGTGGCCGAAGACTCGAATACCGAGCAGGCGCCCATGAAAATGCTCGCAACAGCGAGCAACCCGATTTTGTAGCTGGCTTGTGTGTTCATGTGCGCATTGTAAATGCGCCCAACATGCCCCGCAAAGTGTCGCGCAATTGCGACGCCCTGGATTCGTCGTAAGCCCCTGATGCTTCGTCCATATAGGTGCGTTGCGCCAATTCCAGCTGCATCGCGTGCACGCCGGATGCGGGATCGCCGTAATGGCGGGTCGTGTAACCGCCTTTGAAGCGACCGTTCAGGACTGCCGGATAAGGGCTCGAATCCGCGACAGCCATGACCGCACTGCTCCTCGATGCCTCGCAGCTTCGCCCGTCAAAGGTTCCGACATTCAGGGCCGGCAGATCGCCTTCAAACAAGGTTGGTACACGGCTGGCAATGGAATGCGCATCCCACAGCAGCGCGTGGCCATGCCGGTCACGCAAGGCACCGAGAATTTCCGCAACCTTGTCATGATAAGGGCGCCAATACCGCTCCAGACGCTGCTCCACATCGATACTCACTTCGCCTTCGTAGATGTCGCGCCCGTCGAAGGTCCGGCGTGGGCACAATCCGGTCGACAACTGGCCTGCGTACATTTCTGCGTCGTCTGCAGGACGATTGAGGTCGACGACGTAGCGGGAGTACTGGGCTGCAATGATGGTCGCACCGAGGTCCCTGGCAAAGTCATACAGCCTGGTTACATGCCAGTCGGTGTCGGGAATCGACCTGCCCGCATCTGT
>JARRLQ010000049.1:0-26765 GCA_037386905.1 Woeseiaceae bacterium | reverse complement strand
CGCTGGGCCGCGAACGCACGGTCGATTCCATAGAGATGGCCTGCATCGCGCTGGGTGCGACACGCGAAGAGCTGGCGGAACGCCCGGCCCTGATTGCCATCATCAACACGAATTCGCCGATGCTGTTCGACATACAGATGACTGAAGCGGTCCTCGAACTGGCTGCCGCAGGGCAAGCCTGCTGCATCACGCCGTTTACGCTTGCCGGTTCGATGAGTCCGGCGACACTTGCCGGCACGCTGATGCAACAAACCGCCGAAGTGCTGGCCGTCGTGGCGTTGGCGCAATCAATCAGGCCGGGCGCGCCGGTCGTCTACGGCAGCTTTGCGTCGAATGTCGACATGCAAAGCGGCGCGCCAGCGCTCGGCACGCCCGAGTACACGAAGTCGGCGCAGGCCAGCGGCCAGATCGCACGTGCGCTCGGCCTGCCGTTTCGGTCGAGCAATACGACAGTCGCCAATTGTGTCGACGCGCAGTCGGCGTTCGAGAGCGAGATGTCCTTGTGGGGTTCGATCATGGGGCACGCCAATCTCGTCAATCACGCCGCGGGATGGCTCGAAGGTGGGCTGACGGCATCATTCGAGAAGCTGATCATCGATGCCGAGATGCTGCAGATGATGGCTGAATACCTGCAGCCAATTGACGTCAATGACGATGAGCTCGCGGTCGATGCAATCGCCGAAGTCGGGCCCGGCGGGCATCATTTCGGCACAAGCCATACGCTCGAACGATACGAAACCGCTTTCTATGCGCCGCTGCTCGCCAACCGGCAGAATTTCGAGTCCTGGCAGGAAACCGGCAGCCTCGACATCGCCACGCGCGCGAACGCAACCTGGAAGCAAATGCTCAATGAATACGAACAACCGGCACTCGACCCGGCTGTCGAGGAGGCGCTCGTCAGTTATGCTGACAGCCGTCGCCCGGTGCTGATGGCCAGTGCCGGCTAACAACACGGGATTTTCGATGCGACCAACTTTGAATGTCATTTCCGATGAACTGATTGGCAGAATCCTCGACGAGGCAAAGCGGATCATGGCCGAAACGGGCATGGAGATTCGCGGCGAGGGGCTGCGCCAGCGACTGCTCGACCACGGGCTCAAGACCAACGAGCAGGGCCGTGTGTTGTTTACGCCTGATGTTGTCGACGCCGCGATCGAAAGCACGCCCAAGTCATTCACGTTGCACGATCGCGATGGCAACCCGTATACCGAGATAGGCGGCTACAACGTTCATTACGTCCCGGGCTCGAGCGGCCTCAAGATCCAGGACCATCGGACCGGCGAGACGCGCCTGTCCAATTCGACCGACTTCATCGAGTATGCGCGCCTTTGCGACGGCCTCGAGCACATCGCCTATCTCGCGACCGCGTTCTCGACCAACAAGGATATCGAGTCGCAGGTCTCCGATGCCTGGCGTCTTTACATGACGCTGACCACGTCGAAGAAGCCTGTCGTGACCGGTGCATTTTCTGAGCATGGCGTGCCGCGCATGGTCGAGATGCAGCAGATGTTCCGCGAAGACCTCGATGACCTGATAGCGAAGCCGATGTCGATCTTTACGATCACGGCGACGGGCAACTTCCGTTACGGCGAAGATTCCTGCCAGAACCTGCTCGACTGTGTGGAGGCCGGTATCCCGATCGAGGTGGTACCAGTCACGCTCATGGGGCTCATTGCACCCGTCACGCTCGTCGGTGCATTGGTGTTCCACTGCGTTGATGTGCTCACCGGCCTGACGATGGCGCAGATCGTGCGCCCCGGAGCACCGGTGCTGTTTGGCGGTGCACCTGCCACATTCCACATGAAGGCAGCGAGTTCGCCGATGGCGGCTATCGAAGCACAACACCTCAATGTTGCCTATGTCGCAATCGCAAAATCGCTGAACCTGCCGACCCAGGCTTACATGGCATTGAGCGATGGCAAGTTCCTCGACGCGCAGGGTGGTGGCGAAACATTCAGCAGTGCCTTGCTCGCCGCCATCGCCGGCGTGAATTCCGTTTCGGGCCCCGGCATGCTCGATTTCGTGCTGACGTTCAGCCTGCCGAAGCTCGTGTTCGACAATGAAGTATGCGGCCAGTGCCTGCACTTCGTTCGCGAACTCGAGGTGCAGAAAGACTTGCCAACCGGTGACCTTGTTGCCGACCTGATGCAGGAGGACCACCTGATCACATCTCCGCATACGCTCGAGATGTGGCCGAAGGAGCTATACCTGACCGACCCGGTCATCGACCGCGCCAACCGCGAGACCTGGGAGGAGACAGGCTCGAAGAGCCTGCTGGATCGCGCCAACGAAGAGGTCGAAAAGCGGCTGGCGAGCTACACTCCGATCGAGACAGATCCCGCTATTGACGAGGCCTTGCGCAAGCTGATCATGGCAGGCTTCGAGTCTCAGGAGACCCTGCCTGAGCTGCCTCCGCCGCCTGAGCCCAGGGCAATAAGCGCGCCCGCCGGCCGTCGCGGCCGCGGCAGGCGTCGTCGCAGGGGCTAACCGGTCTTCGTCGTCATGCGCCGCCGACGCTTTCGGCGCCCATTCCCGGTTGGCTCGACAGATTCAGGCTCAGGCCTGGTAACTTCCGAGAACAGCAACGGGAACTCATCGGTCTTGTTGGGAATGGCCATCGCGTCGACAAAATACTCCTGGAACTTCGGCTCGATCGCCGTCTCGATTTTCTCCACCTTGCGCACGACCTGTTCGATCTCGCGTCGCGCAGCGACGTTGAGAAGCGCGATACGTGCTCCGGTGCCGGCGGCGTTGCCGGCCGATGCAACCTTGTCCAGCTCGCAGTCGGGGATCAGGCCGAGAACCATCGCGTACTTCGTGTCGATGTGGCTGCCGAACGCACCAGCCAGTCGAATCCGATCGACTTTGCTGATTCCCGCCTTGTCGAGCAGCAGCTTCACGCCTGCATAAAGCGCAGCCTTCGCCAACTGGATCTGCCGCACGTCATTTTGCGTGACGATGATGCGCTGCGGCCCGTCATGCAGCAGGTAAGAGTACGTCCTGCCCTCCTCGACAATGCGGTCACTCCTGCCGGACAGCGAACCGTCGACAACGCCGTCCTCCCTAATGATGCCCGCCAGGTACATCTCGGCGACGACTTCTATGATGCCGGATCCGCAAATACCGGTAACACCGAATGCTTCGATCGATTCCTCGAAGCCAACTTCATGTGACCAGAGATCCGAGCCGATGACACTGAAACGCGCTTCCAGCGTTTCCCGGTCGATGCGTACACGTTCGATCGCGCCGGGCGCCGCCCGTTGTCCGCAACTGATTTGCGCGCCTTCGAACGCGGGACCTGTCGGGCTCGAGCATGCAAGCAGGCGCTCCTTGTTACCGAGCACGATCTCGGCGTTCGTACCGACGTCAACAACGAGCGAGACCTCGTCGAGCAGGTAAGGCTCTTCGGCGAGGATCATCGCGGCTGCATCCGCGCCAACATGTCCCGCAATGCAGGGCAGCACGTAGACGCGCGCGCCCTTGTTGACGTTCAGGTTGAGCTCGGGAGCCCACAGGTTGATTGCCCCGTCTGTCGCAAGCGCGAATGGCGCGCTGCCGAGTTCCACCGGGCTGATGCCGAGAAACAGGTGATGCATGATCGGATTGCCGGCAACAGTGATTTCGACAATGTCCTCGACGTCGATACCGGCTTCACTGCGGACCTCCTCGATAAGGTCGTTGATGCCAGCCCTGACCGACTCGGTCAGCTCGTGCGCGCCGTCCGCGTGCATCATGACGTAAGACACGCGGCTCATCAGGTCTTCGCCGAAACGTATTTGCGGGTTCATGATGCCACCCGTCGCCGCCACCTCGCCGCTTGTCAGGTTGACGAGATGGGCCGCAATTGTCGTCGAGCCGATATCGAGAGCGATGCCGTAGGCATCGGGCTTGAACCCGGGCCAGACAGCAATCACCGCAGCGTTGTCGTAGACCGCTACAGTGACGCTCCACTTGCCCTGCCGCAGCGCGCCCTGGACGTCAGGCAGAATCTCGGTGTCGAATACGAGCTTGTCGAGATCCCACGACTCGCGCAGCGCCTTGAGCAGCCGTTGCACGTCGCCGCCCGGCGCGTGCATGTCGGCTTCCTGCACGTCGACGTAGTAAAGGTGCACGCCGGTATCGAGCGTGATGTCGCGATGCTCGGCCGCTTTGCGCACCACCTGCCGGTGCATCTGGCTTTCGGGCGGCACATCGATGACGAGATCACCCTGGATCGTCGCCTGGCAGCTCAGGCGGCGGCCTTCGGCCAGTGGTCTGAGTTTGCGGCGCTCGCTGTAACGAACCTCTACGTCACTGATTTCAGAAAGATTCTGCTGCATCGACGTGATCTGGTGCTTGGTGAACTCGCCAACCGAGCACTCGACCTGGCAGCGCCCGCACAGGCCGCGCCCGCCGCACACGGAATCGACATCGACACCCAGGCTGCGCGCGGCCTCGAGTACAGGAGTGCCCAGCGAGAATGAGCCCCGCCTGCCCGACGGCGTAAATACGATCCGGGCGAGTTTGTCCGTCATCAGCCCCGGCGGCGCCTGCGCCGTCCGCCGCGGCGACCTTCACGACGGCCTTCGCCCTCTGCCACCGGCTCGCGATACTTTGCAATCCAGGCACGGCAGTCCGGGTCGTTGCCCATCATCACGTCCGCGCCGAGTACCGCTTGCATCACTTCGGCATGCAGCGGGCTCGTGATCGCCGACGTCAGGCCAGCCGAGATCGCCATCGTCAGGAATGCACTGTTGATGCCATTGCGGTTCGGCAGACCGAAACTGACATTGGATGCGCCACAAGTCGTGTTGACCTGGAGCTCCTCGCGTAACCGCCTGACGAGATGCATGACCTGTTTGCCGGCCGAGTTGATCGCGCCAATCGGCATGACGAGCGGGTCGACGACGACGTCTTCATGGGAGATGCCATGGTCGGCGGCACGCTCGACAATTTTCTTCGCAACCTCGAAGCGCACATCGGGGTCTTCGGAAATGCCGGTTTCGTCGTTGGAAATGGCGACGACGGCGGCTCCATGCTTCCTGACCAGCGGCAACACTGTTTCGAGGCGGTCTTCTTCGCCTGTCACCGAGTTCACCAGGGCCTTGCCTTCATACGCCTCGAGCCCTGACTCGAGCGCGGCGACGATGGACGAGTCGATCGAGATCGGCACGTCCGTTACCGACTGCACGAGCTTGATGGCCTCGGCCAGTATCGCCGGCTCATCGGCAAGCGGGATGCCCGCATTGACATCGAGCATGTGCGCGCCTGCCTCCACCTGCGCGAGCGCGTCGGAAATGACGCGACTGTAATCGCCGTTTTTCATTTCTTCGGCAAGAACCTTGCGCCCTGTCGGGTTTATGCGTTCACCGATGATGACAAACGGCCGCTCGAACCCGATGCGGACTTCCTCGCTGGCCGAGCTGAGCACGGTTTCGGTCATGAAAGGCTGCTCCTGTTAGCGCGGCTCGTTGGAGCCATGGTTGCGAATCATCTGTTGCAGGCGCTCGTCCGAATACTCGGCCTCCAGCCTTGCGATTTCATTGTCGGCAATCTTCCCGAGATCGTCGTCCGTTTCGAGCATGGTCGGTTCGCGACGCCATTCGGCAATGTAAGCGTCGCTGCTACCCTTGCCCGCACGCATCGCGGCGCGGTCGATGGCTTCGTGAAATCGCTGGCTCAGCTGTGCCTTCTCACGCTTGCGCCCCCGTTGCACGACGACCTGCGCGGGGATGTCCCGCCAGGAGATCAGGATCAGCTTAACCATTCGCCGTGTTCGCCACGAAGCCCGAAAGTCCCGATTCTAATTCCCCGAAGCCGCAATGGATATGCTCGAATCGCAGTCCCAGCTGATCGGCCGCCGCCTTTGCCAACTCGAGAAGTTCCTCATCGTGCGACTGTGACAGGTAAACGAGCCGCCGGTAATTGCCGAAATAGCTGTCGCGTAACTCCGGGTGCGTGTCGAGCTTGAGTGGCCTGATGACGAAGCGCTCGAAATGCCGCGCCAGGAAGTCCGTCAGGTAGTATGTTCCCGGCTCGGCATCCGCCAGCGCCGCAAATCTTTTTTCGCCGGCAAAGAACTCGTAGCAATGCGCGCCGGGCAATCTGTCAACACCTTCTTCGGCCAGCACTTTGTCGATCCCGCCGCCCGTGCCGCAATCCGCGTAAGCGATGAAGATATTCGAGTAACTTTTCTTGAACTGCCTGATCTTGCTACGCAGCCTGTCGGGAATCCTGTCCGGCCGGTTGTGCAGCCACGCATCGATGCTGGCCAGGTCCAGGTGGTCCCAGCCGTTCGTTTTCCTGAGATCGTTGATCTCGCGCGCAAGCGCACCGCAGGCAATGACGAGTATCGGTTCCGGCACTCCCGGAGTATGCCATCGCGGGACCAAGGGAAACATGGGGCTATAATCAATCCATGAAAACGATACTTATGCTTCTCGGTACCCTTCTCCTTGGTGGCCAGGCTCTTGCCCAGCAACCCGAGTCCTGCCCGCCAGCGCAGGGCGTCGCGCTGCAGGTCCTCGGCTCCGGCGGCCCGATAGCTGACGATGCCCGCGCGTCCTCGTCTTACATCGTCTGGGTCGATGGCAAGTCTCGCGCGCTCATCGATGCCGGTGGCGGCAGTTTCCTGCGATTTGCGGAAGCAGGCGCCAGTTTCAAGGACCTCGAGTTCATCGGACTCAGTCATTTCCACGCCGACCACTCCGCCGACTTCGTTGCGCTCCTGAAATCCGGCGTTTTCGCCAATCGCGAACGGCCACTGGTCGTGGCGGGTCCCGGCGGCGCGCAACCGTTCCCCGGGCTGCACGAGTACCTGTTTGAAACACTCAATCCCGACACTGGCACTTATCGATACCTTGCCGGCTACCTTGATGGCAGCGGCGGGCTGCCCAAACTGCAGGCGGCCGAAATCACGGCTGAAAAGTCCCGTGGCATCGACCTGCTTCCGGACAACGACGCCCTCGCCGTTCTTGCACAGCCGGTGCCCCATGGCATCGTTCCGGCGGTCGCGTTCCGCGTGGAGAAAGGTGACAGGGCCTTCGTCTTTTCGAGCGACCAGAACGGCAGCGACGAAACGTATCCGGAGTTTGCCAGCGACGCCTCGATCCTCGTCATGCACCTGCCCATACCGGAAGGTGCCGGCGAAAGGGCGCGGCAATTGCACGCCATCCCGAGCCGTGTAGGAGAAATTGCACAGGAAGCCGGCGCCGAACGATTGCTCCTGAGCCACTTCATGGCGAGGAGCCTGGCCACCCTTCGCAGCTGCATTGTCAGCTGGACCTGTTCCTCAGTGACGTCCCGGTCCAGCTGAAAGTACTCGAACGCCGGCCTTGTCGTGTTGATTCGCAGGTATTCCAGCCCCAGCGTGGCATAGTTGGAAAGTTGCACCTGGTAGCCCGCGGTCCACCCGTAACCCGACTCGTTGTTGTTGTCGCCAGGCATGAAATCGTTGTCTGTCGTGGCGAAGTCGTCGAAGCGCACGGCAACGCGGTGCCGGTCCCAGGCCCTCGTCAGCAACAGAAAATAGCTGTCGAAACCGACGTCCACCGCGTGAATGCCGCCGCCCAGGTTCGGCCCCATGGCCGCACCAGGGAGGGCGACGAGACCCGCTGCGTTACCGCAACCGAAACGATCGTGACCGAGACGGATGCAGTTCAGCCCGGGAAGCATCAAGGATCCGGTTGGCGTAACGCCACTCGACATTGACGTAGTATCCTGCAGCGCCATCGATTTCCCGGATCGGCTCTGTGTGGGGATCCTGCCTGCGGAAAACGCCACCCGGGCCTATCTGCGGTAACGCTGGCAATGGCAACTCGTCGCTAAGACGCGTCTGGCGATCGTGAATCGACCAGCCTTTCCAGGACACCAGTGTGCCGGCCGGGTCATTTCCCCAGAACACCGCGCCATTGACACTGAACTCGTGGCTTCCACCGAGGCTGGCTGGCTTGCGGCTCCACGACAGTTCGGCCCCGACCGCACGCACCTCTTCGGCTATCCAGGTGTTGATGGCAGAAGAACTCTGCAGGTAAGGGTTGCTCCAGCCGCGCTCGACGTTCTCCAGTGACATGCGTGGATAAAACGCACCGATTTTGAGTCGATACCGGTTGCGAGACCGTGGCACGGGCCGCCATTCGACATAGGATTCTGTCAGGTCAACAGCGGTGCCCAGGCCGTCATCGTAAGCCTCGAGGACTACCGTCCCCTGCACGGTGTCCGTGATACGTCCTTCATAGTCCAGGAATGCCCGCGCAAGCTTCAGGCCACTATCGCTGTAGCGCAACTTGCCGACAGCACCCCCAGTCCAGGAGTCGTACCCCGATGCGTTGACGTAGGCGACGTCGACACCGAGCATCGTATCGTGCCGCTTCTCCTGCGCAACGGCTGGCACGGTGAATGCCAGCAATGTTGCGAGGGTGAGCCATGTCAGTACTCTGACCATTGCACCGCCTCGGAACCGGAGTCGTGTGTGGGGCGCAGCCTTTTCTCGAGCGCATAGGTGACTGTCGAAGAACCGGATACGACCGCGCGGCTCAGCAGCTCGTCACGAATGCGAGGGCTCCAGATGTGAACCGTCGCTTGGCCCCATGTGTCGTTGACCGTGACATCCGCGCGACCGGCTTCATCCGTGACGCCGAACGTCGGCGTATCAACGACGACGATGTAGGCCAACATGTGGTCGTGTATGTTGCAGCCCAGCGTGACAATGCCGTCGTAGTCGAATTTGACCGGGTCGTGCTTGTCGCCCTTGTACAACGGCAGCACGAAATTGTTCGGCTTCGAAAACGAGTACACGTGATGGGCAATGGTGTCGCTGTTGGGAAACTCGACAGCGGTGCCTTTTTGCACGACGAGGATATGTGGCACAAATTTTGTGTCGACCTGGTCCATCACAGCAGTGCCGGGTCTGCCGGCGACGCCTGGCGTCGCGTAGGTAACGTATATGGCGACATCGGGCACTGGTTGCCCATCCGGGCCCAGCACCTCGATACCGAGGCTGCCGGCGTATGACTGCGTCGACAGCAAGGCCATCATGGCTAAATACTTGAGGCTCCTGAATGGCACGTTCGTGTCTGCTCGGACCCGCGGAAATCACAACTCGAGCCAGTCTAGAGGCGCAATCCCCGGGCTAACCGTGAACTGCCGCACACTCTATTTGAGGATATGTCCCTAAACTTCCTAAGACGTTGATTTTTGACGACTATGCACGGTTCCAGATGGACCTACGGACGACATTCCGGACCAAGCTCCTGCTATTGACGATTGTGCCGCTGGCCGTCGCCCAGGTCGTTACGCTGTTCGTCGTCATGCAGACGGTCAAGCAGGACGTCGAGGCCAAGGGCCACGAGACGCTCGAGATCGGCACGACAGTCATCAATGAATTCCTCGCCGCCCGCACCGACCAGCTGCGCACGAGCGTTTCCGTGCTGGCGGCCGACTACGGGTTCAAGGAAGCCGTTGCAACGGGCGATGCTGCGACCATACGCTCGGTTCTCGAGAATCATGGCGCCCGCGTCCGTGCGGATATTGCTGCCCTCGTCGATCTCGATGGCGTGCTCATTGCCAGCACCCTGGACACGTCCGTCCGCAGCCGTGTCGACGTCATCCAGTTGATTGCCGATGCAAGCCAGAGGAATGTCGAGTCGACCGCTCTCGTCGGCGACTCGGCCTATCACCTGTTCGCTGTACCGCTGCGCGCACCGGTTACGATCGGCTATGTCGTACTCGGCTTCTCGATTGACCAAGCGCTGGCTGATCGCGTTGCCGGGCTGACCGGGCTCGATGTTTCAATTATTCACAGCAGTGACGGATTCAATACCGTGATCGCCACGCAAAGCGGCAACCCGGAGGGGATCGACCTCAGTCGTGGCCACGACATTGTCTACCACGCTCTCGGCGCCGAAGACGACTTGCTGACGATCCAGACACCGTTCATTCGCGGCGACTCGGCTGTCGCGATCGTACTGCAACAGTCCATGCGTGAGGCGATGCGGCCGTACGTCGAACAAGGCCGGGCTCTGCTTGCATTCGGCTTGGTGCTGCTGATTTTCGTTGCTCTTGCCGGCGGCGGGTTCTCCACGACGATTGAGCGACCAGTGCACGCGCTGGGCCAGGCAGCCAGGCGAATGATATCGGGCGATTACAACAGATGCGTCCTGGTGAAGTCCGATGACGAATTCGGTGAGCTCGCCTCCAGCTTCAATGCCATGCAGACGGCTATCGCCGAGCGTGAGCAACGCATATCACATAACGCGTTGCACGACCCCCTGACGGACCTGCCGAATCGCTCCAAGGTGCTCAAGGAGCTGACGCGGCTCATCGAGGAAGCGCGTACCAGCGGCGACGAGATCGCCATCCTGTCGATGCGCATTGCCCGCATGAGTGAAATATCGTCGACACTCGGGCACAACGCGGCCGACGACCTGATTTCGACGACGGCTCGTCAGCTGCAGGCCAATCTCGGGGACATCGAGATCCTCGGCCACACCGGCACCAACGAGTTCGTTTTCGTGCTGCCGGGACTCGATGTCGACGGCGCGCTGGCCTACGTCGACCGGGTTGCCAGCCTGCTCGGCGCGGGCGTCACGCTCGGGCGCATCAACATCATCCTGCAGGCCGAAATCGGCGTTGCCTGTTTTCCCAGGCATGGCGCTTCCGCCAACGATCTGCTGCGTTTTGCGTCGATCGCATGCACGGAGGCCGAAGCCAGCAAGGAACGCACGCGCATCTACCAGCAAGGCCGTGAAGACGAATTCCTGCGCCGCCTGCGAACGGTCAACGACCTGCCATCCGCGCTGCGCCGTGGCGATGTCGAGACCTGGTTCCAGCCCAAGGTCTCGCTGCCCGATGCCGAGGTGTGCGGCGCCGAAGCACTTGTGCGCTGGCGCCATCGTGAACTCGGCTTCCTCAACCCCGACGATTTCATTCCCGCGGCCGAGCAATCGGGCATGATCGTGGAGCTGACCCGTCACGTCATCGGCGATGCCGTGCGCCGCTGCCGCGAATGGCAGGATGCCGGGTATGCGCTGAACGTTTCGGTCAATCTCTCCGCTAGAGACCTGCTCGACGAGTACCTTCCCTACCACGTCATGCAGATGCTCAAGGACGCCGGCATCCCTGCCGAACGGCTCACGCTGGAAGTGACCGAGAGCTCGATCATGGAAGACCTCAAGCGTTCGATAGCCTTGCTCGAGCTGCTGCGTGACATTGGCGTCGCAATATCGATGGATGATTTCGGTACCGGCCATTCGTCACTTTCACAGCTGCGCAACATCCCTTTGCATGAGCTCAAGATCGACAAGTCGTTCATCAGCACGATCTGCAGCGACGAGCACAATGACACGATCGTACGCACGACGATTGAACTGGCACACGGCATGGCCCTCGACGTGGTCGCCGAGGGAGTCGAGGACGAGGCGACGCTGCGGCACATTGCCGGGTACGGTTGCCAGCAGGCGCAGGGCTATTTCCTCAGCAAGCCGTTGCCGCCGCAGGAGTTCCTCGACTGGCTCGCCAATTACGAACCCAGGCCGGTCTCCGACCGTCGGGGCAAGCAGCGCGCTTTCGCATCCTGACCGGCTGTGTCATGGTTTCCGCATGGCGGAGATCGACAGCAAACTACCCGACGTTTCGACGACCATATTCACGGTCATGAGCCAGCTCGCGAATGAATGCGGCGCCATCAACCTGTCGCAGGGCTTCCCCAGCTTCGACCCGCCCGATGCGCTGACCGATCGTATTGCCTGGCACCTCAGGCACGACGGTAACCAGTATGCGCCGATGTCCGGCATTCCGGAGCTGCGCCGGGCCATAGCCGAAAAAACGAAGCGCCTGCAGAAGCGCGCGCTCGACCCGGACACGGAGGTCACCGTTTGTACGGGTGCGACCGAGGGCCTTTTCAGCGCGATCCAGGCGCTTGTCCGCAAAGGCGATGAAGTCATCGTGTTCGACCCTGCTTACGACTCCTACGAGCCGTCAGTCACGCTCGCCAGCGGCATCACTCGCCACGTGCCATTGACTATCGATGCCAATGGTTTCGACTTCTGTATCGACTGGCAACGATTTGCCGATACGATCAGTGACAGGACACGCCTTGTCATCGTCAACTTCCCGCACAACCCGACCGGCGCGATCCTTACGCGGGACGATCTCGACCGGCTTGCCGAAGTGTTGCGCGGCACGAATGCCTATGTGCTGTCAGACGAGGTCTACGAACACATCGTGTTCGACGGCGAGAAACACCTCAGCCTCGCAAGCCACGATGAACTCTGGCCGCGCAGCCTCGTCATGTGCTCGTTCGGCAAGACGTTTCATGCGACTGGCTGGAAAGTGGGTTACTGCCTGGCGAACCGGGAGCTGACCCGGGAATTTCGCAAGGTGCACCAGTTCACGACGTTTGCCGTCAGCACGCCGATGCAGCACGGGCTGGCCGACTACCTGGGCAGCGATCCGCGGTTCTACGAAGAGCTGTCCCGGTTCTACCAGGGCAAGCGCGACATGTTTTGCGAGTTGCTCGGCGCAACGCGCTTTCGTTTCGCGCCGGCGCGCAGCACGTTTTTCCAGATCGTCGACTACGGCGACATCAGCGACGAGCTCGACGTTGACCTGGCAAAAAAGTGGACGCGCGAAATCGGTGTCGCCTCGATACCGTTATCGGTGTTCTGCGAGGAGCCGATCACAGGAACGCGGCTCAGATTCTGCTTCGCGAAAGATGATGCGACGTTGCGCGATGCCGTGGAAAAGCTGGCAGCCTTATAACAACTGGTATGCCAGCAAAGCGCCAACGTACCCGATCGTCGTCATGTACGCCCACGCGAAGACCGGCCATCGCCACGAATTTGTCTCTCGCCGAATGACTGCAAGCGTCGCCGCACATTGCAGGCAATACGCGTAGAAAATCAGCAAGCCAATCACCATCGGTAACGTAAATACCGGGCTGCCATCTGGCCAGCTCGCGGACTGTAGCCGCTTGGACAAGGTCGCCTCGTCCGCTTCATCACCCACGGCATAGACCGTGCCGAGCACGGCGACGACCACTTCGCGCGCCGGGAACCCTGCAATAACAGCAGCGGAAACACGCCAGTCCCAGCCGAGCGGCTCGAATGCAGGTTCGACGAATTTTCCTGCGCGCCCCAGCCAGCTTTGCTCGAGCTGTGCGGCGGCCGCCTGGTTTTCAGTCAGCGTCGGGTCGATATCGGTCGCGCGCGGGTAGTACGACAAGGCCCAGACGATGACCGCAACTGCGAAGATGACGGTGCCGGCGCGGTACAGGAATACCTTTGCACGGCCCATCAACTGTATCGCGACGGTCTGGATATTCGGGCGCCGGAACTCGGGCAACATCAGCGCAAACGGCGGTTTCGGTCCGCGCAGCGCCGTCTTGCGAATCAGCAATGCCGTGAGGATGCCGCCGGCGATGCCGAATATGTACAGGCCAAAGAGGACCAGGCCTTGCAGGTTGAGGAAACCTACATCCGTAGCGGGAACGAACGCCGCGATCAGCAATGCGTAAACTGGCAGGCGCGCCGAACAGGTCATGAACGGCGCCGCCAGGATTGTCGCAATTCGGTCGCGGCGGTTGGGGATGACGCGCGTTGCCATGATGCCTGGAACGGCGCAGGCGAAGCTCGAGATCATCGGGATGATCGACTGGCCGGACAGGCCGACCGCGCGCATCGCGCGGTCCATAAGGTACGCTGCCCGCGCCAGGTACCCGGAGTCCTCGAGCAGGATTATGAATACAAACAGGATCAGGATCTGCGGCAGGAAGATGATCACGCTGCCGACGCCCGCGATCACGCCATCCGACACCAGGCTCGACAGCGCACTGTCACCGAGCCGCGCAGCAACCATGGAAGCCAGGCTCGCAGTCGCGCCGTCGATCAGGTCCATGATCGGCGTTGCCCAAGCAAAAACGGCCTGGAAGACGATAGCCATCACGACAAACAACCCGACAGTTCCGGGAATTGGCCGATTGAAAAACTCAGTCAGGCGCGTGCGCCAGGAAAAGAACGGCGGCACGTGCTTCTGAACGTCCTGCAAGACGTTACGCACCCAGCCATAGCGCACACGCGCTTCTTTCGCCAACGGCGGGTCCATGCCGAACAGTTCTTCGCGGTAGCGTTCGACGCGCTGTGCAGCGTTGTCACCAAGGCATTCGAATACGTGCTTGTTTGCGCCGGTTGCGCCGTCTACCAGGACGCGTTCGATCTCAGCCGTGGACAACGGTACGGTCGCGGACGCTGCGAGGTCGCGAGCCGCTGCGGTCAGTTCAGGCCAGGCAAGCGTTGGTTCGGGCGCTTTTTGTTCGGCCAGTTCGACGAGCACGTTGCGCAGCTCGTTTATGCCCTTGCCGGTTGTCGCGACAACCGGGCAGACACGAACGCCTTTGAGGTGACGCGCCAGCCTCTCGTAGTCGATGTCCAGACCGCTCGCGTCTGCAGCATCCGACATCGTCAGCGCGACAGCGATCGGCAAGCCGACATCGACAAGCTGCTGCACGAGATACAGGCCCTGGTAAAGGTTGGTGGCATCGACGACGGCGAGAATGGCGTCCGGGGGTTGCGTCCCTTCCACCCGGCCAAAGATCACATCGATGGCGACCTGCTCTTCGAACGAATGCGCCGAGAGGCCGTGCGTTCCCGGCAGGTCAACCAGTTCAATAGTGAGGTCGTCGGTCTTGAGCGTGCCGACGTGTTTCTCGACCGTCACGCCCGGGTAATTGCCGATGCGTTGGCGCAGGCCGGTCAGGCGATTGAACAACGTGCTTTTGCCCGTGTTCGGGCCACCGACCACCGCAATACTGACAGCAGGCTGTCGGCTTACGGATATGTCAGATACGGGAATTCGTGTTTCAGACGTCTTGCTCACCGGACTCTGACGATGAGACGGTAAAGCGGCGCGCCTGTTCCTGGCGCAACGAAATTCCGCAGCCGAAGAGGCGGAATTCCATCGGGTCGCCACCCAGCGCGGCGCCCGCCAGCTCGACTTCCGCGCCCTCGACAAGGCCCAGCGTCATCAGGCGCTGCACCTGTGGATCGCTCGCATCGATCGCTGCGATGATGCCTTTCTGGCCGCGTTTCAGGGACGCCAGCGAATTGCCGTTTGTTTTCATAACGTTATGTTTTTATGGTGGTTTCCCGAATATGACGAAAATGATAATGATTCGCATTAGTGATTGCAATAGTGGATTGTACTTAACGCCATCAAATACACTCCGGCTTGCCAATTTCGGGCGGTAAAACGGCCTCGATACGCTCCATAACGTCGAGTCGATGCATGAGATCATTGATGTAATCGAGCTGGTCGGTCTCGAGTACAAGCACGTCGCTCATCTCGTAATTCTCGATCCAGTTGTCGTACAGCCGCTCGAGCCGTTTCAGGTACGACAGCGGCACGTCCTGCTCCATCTTGCGGCCGCGCAGACTGATTCGCTGCCGCAGCGTACGCATCGAACAACGCAGGTAGATCATCAGGTCGGGCGGCTGGATGGCGTCGAGAATTGCATGATAGAAACCCTGGTAGGTTGCCCAGTCGCGTTTCGAGATCTTGCGCATCTGGTGCAGCGCGGTCGCGAAGATCTCGGCGTCCTCGAAGATGGTACGGTCGAGCGCGACCACGCCTGGCTGGCGGTCGAGTTCCTGGTGCAACCGGAACTTGTTACTCAGGAAATACAGCTGCGACTGGAAGGCCCAGGCCTTCATATCCTTGTAGAAATCGGCGAGATACGGATTCTCGTCATTGGGCTCGTAGAACGGGGTAACGCCGTAAGTACGGGACAGGAATTCGACGAGCGTCGACTTGCCCGAACCCATGTTGCCGGCGATAGCGATGGAACGTTTCATCCGTGCTACCTTACCGCATTCAGCCTGCGAGGAAATGCCAAGTGAGCTACGCCCTGCCCCCTGAACTGATCTCTGAAGCCGCCATCCGCAAGCGCGTCGAAGAACTCGCTGCGCAGATTTCGGAAGACTATGCCGACGCAGGCGAAATCGTGCTCGTCGGCGTCCTCAAGGGCGCTTTCATTTTCCTTGCCGACCTCTCGAGGGCAATGACCATTCCCCGCACAATCGAGTTCATCGCCGTGTCCAGCTATGGCGCCGGCAGCAAGAGCGGCGCTGTGCGCCTTGTCATGGACGTACGCGGCGACATCGAAGGACGCCACGTGCTGATCGTCGAGGATATCGTCGATACCGGTCATACACTCAATTACCTTATCGGCATGATCGAATCGCACAACCCGGCATCCGTCAAGACCTGCGCACTCGTTCACAAGGCCGAAGGCGCCGAGGTGGACGTGAACATCGACTACGTTGGATTCGGAATTGGTGACGAGTGGGTCGTTGGTTACGGGCTCGATTACGCTGAGGAGAACAGGACGCTTCCGTACATAGGTCACGTCACGCCGACGGATTGACCAGCGGCAGGCGCGCGAGGGGAGGCTTTTGCCGGAAGTAAAGCGCAGCGCAGCGAGCCATGAAGGCAAAGGCCTGCCGGAGCGTGGCTGCTAGTGGTCAGCACAATCGATGGTTTCGAGCTCTATAGTCGAGTGCCCTATTCCGTATTCTTCACGCAATTGCTCCTTCACGCGTCGGATGACATCCGTCGGATTTCCGAGTTGCCCATCGATTTCCACGTGCATCGTCAGCATCAGGTCCTGTGGTGTCATGCCCCATACGTGAACGTGGTGAATGCTCGTTACCTCCGGGATCCTGGCGACGAGATGCTCGCGCATGATATCGATGTCGAGCCATTCGGGTGCGCCTTCGAGTAGCACATGTGCGCTGCGCTTCACGAGCGTCCAGGCACTCTTGAGGATGAGGATGGCGACGGCGATCGAGAGAATCGGGTCGATCTGCATCCAGCCCGTGTAGATGATGATGATTGCCGCGACGATTGCGGCAACCGAACCCAGCAGGTCGCCGGCAACGTGCAGTGCGGCGCCACGGATATTCAGGTTCTCCCTGTCACCGCCGTGCAGAACGGCGAAGGAAACGATATTCACGACGAGGCCGAGCCCGGCAACGATCAGCATCGTGCGCCCCATGACTTCGTGCGGCGTGATAAACCGCTGCACGGCCTCGAACATGATCCAGCCGACGATGAGCAGCAGGCTCAGGCCATTGACGAACGCCGCCAGTATCTGGAACCGCTGGTAGCCGTAGGTAAGCCTGGTATCCGCAGGCCGCTTGCTCACCTGGAACGCAACTGCAGCCAGTGCCAGCGCCATCGTGTCCGTCAGCATGTGGCCGGCATCGGCGAGCAGGGCGAGCGACCCGGACAGGATGCCACCGACGACCTCCACGATCATGAACGCGCCAGTGATAACCAGCGCGATCAGTACGCGACGCATATTGCTGTCGTGATGGTGGTGGTGGCCCATGCTGACTGTACCGTACTACGGCTGTGGTTCGTTGACGAGCCTGTAGATGAGTATTGCCGCACGCTTGATGGCAAGCGGCATCGAGGTTAGATCGAGCGATTCATGCGGCGTATGGCCGCCCTCGCCCAGTGCACCCAGGCCTGCCAGCGAATCGGCATAGGGGGCCACAAATGACACATCAGCGGCGCCCCTGCGCGACGGGTCCAGCGCCGGCATCGGGCCACGGCCCAGCGCTTCATTGACGCCAGACAGCACGACGCGCAATTGCTCGTTGCCTTCGGTCGGCTTCATCGGCGGGTAACTGTCATCAAACGTGATTGTGGCCAATGTGTGAGGATGGTTCCGCGCGACGACAGCCTGCATCTTCTCTTTCGCCCTGGCCAGCTGGTCGAGCGAAATTGTGCGCAAGCCACCGTGCACGATGACTTTCCTGGGCACGACATTGGTCTTGCCGAACGACGTGCCGCGATTCAGCTCCGGGTCGTAGGTAACGTCCGTGCCGCCCTGGATGTTTCCGGCATTGAAGGTCAGGTGCTCCTCGCCACGAACCTGTTCATAGAAGCCATCGAGAATGCGGGCTGCCTCGAAGATAGCGCCGGCGCCCACATCCTCGCCGAAAATGCCGGACGAGTGTGCCTGCTTGCCCTCGACCTCGAGAATCCAGCTGCTCGAACTGCGACGTGCGATCGTCGCCCAGTCCTGGTCGTCATAATGGATGGCGCCCTCGAATCCGAGCGCGACGTCGGCCCACTTGCCGGCCTCGATCAGGTCATGGCGCGCCGTCGACAACGGAGAACCCGTCTTTTCCTCGTCGCCCGTGTACGCCACGGTAACGGCGATGTCGTCCAGCGCACCGATCTGCTGCAGTGCCTTCAACGCGTAGACAATGATGACATTGCCCGATTTCATGTCATCGATGCCGGGTCCGGATGCAGTATCTCCATCGCGGACGAACGCCTGGAAACCGTCATCCGCCTCGAACACGGTATCGAGGTGACCTATCAGCAACAGCTTTTTGCTCGTGCCGCCCTTGCGGCCGAACAGGTGCCCTGCGCGCTCGACCTCAGGCGGCATCTCGATCCACTCGGTTTCGAGCCCCAACGCGTCGAGTTCACGCCGCATGACACGGCCAACTTCACGCACGCCGTCATGGTTCATCGTGCCACTGGAGATATTGACCGTTTCCTCGAGGAGCGCGATTGCGTCCTCCGCATGTGCATCGATCCACTCGGCCATGCGTTGTTCGTCAGGCGAAAGTTCCGCTGCCGTAACGCTGGCAAACAGCAATGCGCAGCAGATGCCGGCGATCCACGTCCTTGTCATACGTGTTCCTCGTCAAAATGTCGCGGCACGCGGATGTGCTCGACCATGTACTGGATGCGGCCCGGTGGTGGTGCCGTGAAATGACTGACCGTTAGGGCCACGACGAAGTTCAGGAGCATGCCGATGACGCCGATGCCTTCGGGCGAAATCCCCATGAACCAGTGCTCGGCCGTGTTCACACCCCACGGCGCCCCGGCCCATTTCAGGAACAGACCCTTGAAAAACTCGATATAGCCGTAGGTGAACAGCAGGCCTGTGAGCATGCCGGCAATTGCACCTTGCTTGTTGACGCGCTTGAAGAAGATGCCAAGCAATATCACTGGGAACAGCGAGGCCGCAGCCAGGCCGAAGGCAAACGCGACGACCTGCGCCACCCACCCTGGTGGATCAAAGCCGAGGTAGCCGGCGACAAGTATCGCAAAGGCAGCCGCAATGCGCCCCGCGAGTAACTCTTTCTTCTCGGAGATATCCGGCAGGAAGATGCCCTTGATCAGGTCGTGTGACACCGCAGCCGAAATCACGAGCAGCAATCCGGCGGCCGTCGACAGCGCCGCGGCAATACCGCCGGCAGCGACCAACGCAATAACCCAGTTAGGTAACCCGGCGATCTCCGGGTTGGCCAGCACCATGATGTCCCGGTCGACGGTCAGCTCGTTCCCCTGCCAGCCAAACGACTCAGCCTGTGCGGCAAACTCGGTATTGGCATCGTTGTAGTACTGGATACGGCCATCACCGTTCTTATCCTCGAAGCCGACGAGACCCGTCTGCTCCCAGGTTTCGAACCATCCCGGGCGCTCGTCGTAGGCCAGGTTGCCGTCCACGGCACCGACTTCGCCGGGCTGGATCGTCTCGATCAGGTTGTAGCGCGCCATCGAGCCTACGGCCGGCGCCGTTGTGTACAGAATGGCGATGAACAACAGCGCCCAGCCCGCCGAAATGCGCGCATCGCGTACTTTCGGCACCGTGAAGAAGCGCACGATCACGTGCGGCAACCCGGCCGTGCCCACCATAAGTGCCAGCGTGATGCAGAAGACGTCTATACGGCTCTTCATCCCCGACGTGTACTGGTTGAAGCCGAGGGAGGTAACGATGTCGTCGAGCTTGTCGAGCAGGGCTGTGCCACTGTTGGCGACTTCACTGCCGAACGCGAGCTGCGGGATCGCGTTACCGGTGAGCTGGATGGCGATGAAGATGGCCGGCACGGTATAGGCGAAGATCAGCACGCAATACTGCGCGACCTGCGTATACGTGATGCCCTTCATGCCACCGAGCACAGCATAGATGAATACGACGCCCATGCCGATCAAGAGACCGACGGTTACCTCGACTTCGAGGAAACGCGAGAACACGATGCCCACGCCGCGCATCTGTCCGGCGACATACGTAAACGAAATAAAGATGAGGCAAATGACGGCGACGATACGGGCCGTCTTCGAGTAATAACGCTCGGCAATAAACTCCGGTACCGTGAACTTGCCGAACTTGCGCAGATATGGCGCGAGCAACAATGCGAGCAGTACATAACCACCCGTCCAGCCCATCAGGTATACGGAAGCGTCGTAGCCGAGAAACGCGATCAGTCCTGCCATCGAAATGAACGAGGCGGCACTCATCCAGTCGGCCGCCGTGGCCATGCCGTTCGCAACCGGCGAGACACCCTTGCCGGCAATGTAAAAGTCGCCCGTGCTGTGCGCGCGCGACCAGACGGCGATACCGATATAGAGCGCGAAACTCAGGCCGACGACCAGGTACGTAAGGGCCTGCAGGCTCACGAATCAGTCCTCATGCACATCGAACTTGCGGTCGAGGCGGTTCATGCGCCAGGCATAGAAAAAGATCAGTGCGACGAAAATGTAGATCGATCCCTGCTGGGCAAACCAGAAGCCGAGCTGGAAGCCGCCAATGCGGATCTGGTTGAGCTGCTCGACAAAAAGCACGCCGAAGCCGTAGGAACAAATGAACCAGATGATGAGGCAGATTGCGACGAGCCTGAGGTTCGCTCGCCAGTAAGCCAGTCGATTATCGCGATGTATCACAACACCCCCCTGTTGGAGCCCGCCCCGTCGGGCGATGTGTTCAGCCACAAAAAAAGCGGCTTCTTGCGAAGCCGCTTTTCGACCAACGTTAGCACGTGGTTCCTGGCCCCCTGAGTCCCCCGCCAAGCCGTACCTGAAGGTGTCTTGCAATTCTCAGCGTGCCTTAGTTGTTGCTGAAAGGCTACGCTTTCGAGATCAAAAGTTCGCAGAAATACCACCATTTGTCAATTCTTTAGACCTGTTCCACCGTCATTTGGTCGAATTTCGGCAATTTTGTTGCAACGGCGCAACACATTTATCGGTGACTCCAGTTGTCGGGATCGCTGGAATCGCCCGGCGACAGGCCGATGATGTCGCCCGCGGTCGAGATACCCAGGCCCAGCACCGTACGATTTGCGTAAGCAAAATAGGCGCTTACCTGGTTCAGCTCGAGGATTTCCCCGTCGCTGAAGCCGATTTCGCGCAGCCTGTTGATTTCTTCCTCGTCGACATCGGCTGCCACATTCGTCATACGCGCTGTGTACTCCAGACCGGCGAGTTCGCGACCTTCGAACACGGCCGCAGGATCGCCGCGCTCGAGCGCGCGACGTATCTCTATCGCCCGGTCGTCGTCATCGAGCAGGCGCGCCATTCCGGCGAAGTGATGATCGACGCAGTAGTCACAGCGGTTGAGGATGCTCACATACACACCGATCGTTTCGAGGTAATGCCTGGGCAGTGTGTTGTGCGGGTGGTGCAGGACGTATTTGTACAGGGTCATGTGGCCGGCCAACGTGTGCGGCCGCAGGCTGTGCGCCAGCATGATGTTGTCAACATTATCGTCGGGACCCTTGATGCGGTCGTACAGCTCTTTGAGCGCGCCGTCCGCATCTTCATATGCGATAGTTGAAATCCAGGTCATTACTGTGGCCGCCTTTTTCTTAGTCTCGGAGAATCTGATCACGATGGACCTGGCCCGCCGCCAACGCATTTTCAGCCTGGCCCTGCCCATCATCGGTGGCATGGTATCGCAGAATCTGCTCAACATTGTCGACACAGCGATGGTCGGTTTCCTGGGCGATGCCGCGCTCGCCGCAGTCGGCCTCGGCGGCTTCATCGTGTTCATGTGCCAGGCGCTGATCCTCGGCATCTCAACCGGTGTGCAGAGCAGTGCCGCACGCCGCCAGGGCGAAGGCAATCCCGAACGTGCTGCGGCCATACTCAACGCGGCGCTGCTGCTGGTGCTCATCGTGGCGCCGATATTCTCACTGGTACTGATCCAGCTCGCGGAACCGGCCTACCCATACCTGAACGCCGATCCCGCCGTCATCGAGAAAGGCGTGCCATATATCGAGTGGCGCCTCGGGGTTCCGCGGCTACTGGAATGCGCTCGACCTGTCGCGCCTGTACATGAAAACGCTGATCTTCATGCATGTCACGAACATCATTCTCAATTATGTGTTGATCTTCGGAAAGGTCGGCGCGCCCGCGTACGGCGTGACGGGCGCTGGCATGGCCAGCGCCATATCGATGGCCGTAGGCACACTCGTCTATTTCTATCTAGGGTTCCGGCACATTGAAAAAGGCCATTTCCTGCGCTGCCTGGCGACACGCAAGGAAACCGGCGCCCTCGTGCGCGTGACCATTCCGGCCGGGCTGCAGCAACTGTTCTTCGCAGCCGGCCTCGTCGCCATGTTCTGGATCATCGGCCGTATCGGCACGCCATCACTGGCAGCCGCCAACGTGCTCGTTACAGTCCTGCTTTTCGCCATACTGCCCGGGCTTGGCCTCGGCCTCGCCTGCGCAACGCTCGTCGGCCAGGCACTGGGCAAACGCGACCCGGACGATGCCTACCAGTGGTCCTTCGATGTCGCGAAAGTCACCGTCATCCTGCTGACGATCCTCGGTCTGCCTATGTGGATTGCGCACGACCTCGTCTCATCGATATTCATTCATGAAGAATCGACGCGCGAGCTCGCGCGCTGGCCGATGCGCATTATGGGACTGACGATGCCTATTGAGGCGATCGGTTTCGCCTTCATGCACGGCATGCTTGGTGCCGGTGATGCCCGGCGCGTCATGCTGGTGAGTATCGGCACGCAGTGGCTGCTGTTCCTGCCACTGGCGTTCGTCATCGGCCCCGTGCTGGGCTACGGCCTGCTCGGCGTGTGGCTGTGGCAGGGCGTAACACGCACAGTACAATCGACCCTGTTCGTCACGATGTGGCGTGGAAGAAAGTGGCAGCAGATCGAGGTCTAGGACCCCGCCCGTCATTCCTCGCCAATCCAGGTCCCATGACAAAATGTGATGTCCGGCGGGCCCGCAAAATACTGGCTGGATTGCTCCAGGAAAGTTTGCATGTGCGGAGTCTGCATGTGCGGGCCTTCGTAGGCTTCCCGGCTCGACCATTTCTCGATCATTGTAATTTTCGTGGGGTCGTCCAGATCCTGCGCCATTTCAATTGCATGGCAATCCGCTTCGACTTTCCTTACTTCCTGCGCCAGGTTCAGCAGGTCTCGTCTGCCCTGTTCAACGGAGTCCGGAAGAAATTGCGCTCGAATAAGGACTGTTACGGGTTTTGCTTGCATAGTTGGCCTCGGACTTATCTGCGCCAGAAGCGGCCGGTCGTCATCGGTTCCAGGAGTCGCCGTGGTTACTCCAGCGACGCTGATCCAATTGCAAAGTCGACGATGAGGGGCAAATGGTCGTAGAAGTTGGGATCTCCACCATACAACACGTCAGTTTGCTGTAATTCGAGGTGTTCTAGCTGATTGGGCGACAGCGTCATCGTATTCAATACGAAACGCTCACGAGTGGACATCACACTATCAGTGTAGAGAATTCGGTCCAGGGCGCTAGGTTCAAAAGGTAGATTGTCGTTGCGCCAAGTGTAGAATTTCTGATCCCTCGCGTTGTGGCTCGGTCTGGAGTCGGTAATGTCCGTTCCGTCCCAATCAATGCTGAAATCGGGTCCGAATGTCTCTTCGTCAACAATATCTCCATTTAGCAGCGTCTCGAGCGGCTGCGTCGAAGCATCTGGAACGACATTCATGTCACCCAATATGACGATCGGGGTATCGTCGGCGATAGCATGTCCTTGAGTAGAGGTTCGCAGATCGCGCATCCAGCTCACTATGGCGTCTGACTGAACTTGACGCATACGGATCTGACTTTCGTCGGCGCCGCTTTTGTTGTGCATTGCGACCACTAACAACTCGGTGCCGCCAAACCTATCCGGCAAATCCACGAGTGCCGCAGCAAATCCGAAGTGAAAACCTGGCAAATCCCACTCGGGCAACGGGTATGGCACAACAAGCTGGCCATCTTGCCATCGCATCGGGTGGCGGCTAATTAACGCGTTATCAGAGACAGTATGAACATGCCAGGATTCGCCTTCCTCCAGCGGTATATACCGGTTCATCAGACGAGTGAGCTCCGCATCTGTGTCAAGAGAAATTATTTCCTGGAGAGCTATGACATCCGGATCAACTGCTTTTACGATGCGACCGAAACTCTCATGGCGAATGCCGTCGGGCGGGAAGATCGAGTTTCGTTTGACGTTCCAGGTCATCACCCGGACGCTAGACTGTGACTGGTGACGAAAACTTTCTGACCGATGTGCATCATATGCGGGATTAGTTCCGCAGCCGTAGAGTGACACAGAAAATACACACAGCAAGAAAAACGCTCGGGATCGACTGACATTACGTTCTAACCTGATTCGCCGCACAAAAGCACTGTCGCTGCCTATTGATTTCAGTCCGTCGATGCTCCTTTCTCCAATGCCCGCTTCGCGTCATCAGCAGCCCCTGAGTCTATCACCTGGCGAGGGGCTGGGCCCGGCCAGCGAACCCGTTACAGCAAAGTACGACAGCATGATTGCAGTAATCGCTCCGAGATCTAACGTCAACTTAGTCCTGCGGTCCCGAAACCGCTGGAGCGCCGAGCCGCCTGGATAGCGCGGACTCGAGTTCTTCCAAAAGCTCCTGACGCTGTTCGGTAAACTCGATGAATGAGCCAATTCGGCTCAGGTTGTCGACGTACTCGTTGAGAAAGGCCTGGCTTGCTCGCATTTTCTCGCCATCACAAACACGGTCCCATCGGAATCCTTCGCCGCTGAGTCGAGTCCAACCTCCGACAAGCCCGGCTTCCATTGGCACCCGACCGATTGCTATAAGATCCGGGAATCGGCTGTGTAATCGAAACAGCTCGTTGGTAGCTTCCTCATAGAAAGCGCGTGCGCGCCCGCGAAATAACACGTATTTACGCAAATGCTCTTTGATGTCTTCATCCTGCAACACGTCAAACCGCCCGGTGGATAGCATCTCATCAAGAACTGGCAGCTCGTCCGGCGGCCGTCTAAAGACGTGTGACCCCACAATACGACCACACTCCAAGTTGGAAATGACGCGCAATGGCTCCTGCGAAAACAGTACGGGATTGACACCCATCAATATGTTGGCACGCTCACTCAGGCCCTCCAACTCTTCGCGCTGTGTCTCGAGTAGTTCCAGTGTTTCCACATGAAGGCGGCTGAGCAGACCCTGCTCCTCGACGCGTTCCTTGCGTGCTTCATTCCAATCCTGGACCTGTAAGCCCATAAAAACGCCGACAACGACGATGACAAATTCGATCGCCACCGCCAACCAATTCTGTGATCTTATGTTTTCTGAAATACGTCGGAGGATCATGCGTTGACTTTAGTCACTCAGGCAGTGCCGTTTAGAAATAGATTGGTCGAGACTTGAGCGACTGTCCGCTTCGGGTCACCAGCAGACATCATACCGCAGAAAACTTGAGCGGCCGGAGTGCGAAATAAACCAGCCGACTCTATCGTTGCTATCTGTATGCTCGATTGGCAGTCACCTTAGATTTCATCTGGTCGCTGTTGCTTACCGGGTAACGTGTCCACCTTCCGCCCTGTAACCATTGCTTTGACGAGGTTCTCGCCATGCGAAATACTCGCCACGATCACACCGGCGACGTGCAAGAGAACCAGAAACAGGGTCACGTTTGCCGACACCTCGTGAACTTCCTCCCAAAACTCCTCCGCGCTTTCGCGACCACTGTCATGATCATCGTCATCACTGGCATAGGCGCTGGGCACCAGATCGAAGCGAGCCGGATTGTTCGCGCCGTTGCTAACCATACCGGCCAGCGGACCCGCATTCTCTTCAATGGCGTAGATCTCGAGACCCGAAAATGTCACCACGGCGAGGCTTGCAAGCAACGCCAAAACCATCGCGCCACCGGCCGGGTTGTGGCCCACAAATCGTTTCGCTCTGTTCTTGGCGATATCGCCGAGGTAGCGCATCGTAACGCCTGGTGACTGGACGAAGTCTCTGAATCGCGCGTGCTCACTACCTATGAATCCCCAAAAGATCCGAAAAAGGACAACGCCGGCGACAGTGTAGCCAGCCCAGACATGCTGCGTAAGCAGCTCCTCCTCTGTGAAGTAGGCGATAAAGAACGCGCTTACCAGTGTCCAGTGACCTAAGCGAACGAGCAGATCCCAGACCTTGACATTGGTATTCGTTGCTTTCATTGGTAGTGCTCCATTCAGGGATTAGGGCAAGATTGCTCAATTCCGCCCGATGCTACAATTGGTCATACCTCCTACCTTGCCACTCACTCAAGGGAGATCCACTTCCTATGTCGGATGACATACGCGAGCCGCATGCTCGTCTTGTGATAATCGCATTATTTGCGCTGATAGCAGCCCTGATCACTTGGGACCTCGCAATCGACTACGGAGAGGGCGCCGACTGGCGGCACGTCGCAGTCGAGCTGCTAATTTTGGTCGTCGCCGCAAGCGGTATTGCGTACTTGTGGAGACGATTTGATCGCACACGCATCGACCTCGCAGACGCCCGCGAACAGGCAGCGCAGTGGCAGGAACAGAACCGTGAGATCATTCAGGGCCTTGGCAGCGCGATCGAAACCCAGTTTCGTCAGTGGAAGCTGACTCCAGCGGAAACTGACATTGGCTTGCTGTTGCTGAAAGGGCTTAGCCACAATGAGATTGCTGCTTTAAGGGAAACGAGCGAGAGAACGATTCGGGAGCA
>JARRLQ010000048.1:40117-52413 GCA_037386905.1 Woeseiaceae bacterium | reverse complement strand
CGCCAGCTCGCCACAGCTGCTGGCCGCTGACCAGGTCGAGAATGTAGATGCCGGCACCCGCCGCATCTGCTGCGGCGGGGTGAGTTGTCGTGTCGTGAACCGTGTCGTAGCCGCCGCCGACAACAACGACCGCCTTGTCAGCGTTCTGAGAGACGTTGTTGATGTCCATGCGCGCAATGACCGGCGTCGACCAGCTCTCACCACCTTCAGCAAAGTCCTGCGTCCAGAGGAGGCTCGGCGCACTCTTGTTGGTTACGTCGAGGGCGTAATACGTTTCGCCGCCGCGGCGCATACCGAAGATAATCATGACAAAGTCGCCATCGGCAGGTTCGATCTGACCGTCCTGGTCGACGTCCTTGATAATCGGTACGACATTACCGTCAATGCCGTATTGCTTGTATTTCGAATCCGGGTCGAAATACAGACGCTTCAGGTTCGGCAGCAGCTCACGGGGGATGAACGACCAGAGCTCCTGGCCCGTATCCCCTGCAATGGCGTGCAGGTAGCCGTCATTGGTTGCCACGTAGATAACGACGTCGGGGCTTGTCGCGGCGCCACCATATACGACGGCTGCGGGCTGCGAGTGCAACGGATCGCCCATCGCCTTGCGAACTGTTGTCGTAGCGTTGTTGTCTTCGTCGAGAATGTCCTCGCCGCGCGCCCAGCGAATGATTTCATCCAGCGTCGGTTCGCCGTTGGCGCCTGTCAGGCCGAAGTCGAGCAGCGAGAATGCGGCGATGTTCGACGGAGTGACAGCATTTGCAGCGGTCGTCAAGGCGCCGGTCGTATTGTTGGTGTAAAGGTTTCGCACAAGCGGCGATGGCAGCTGCTGTGCCGCGCCGCCACGCTTGACGTCATTGCCATCAGCGCCGCCCGATGTCCAGTAGCTGTACGCCGAATTGAGGAAGAAACCGGTTGCCGGATCAACGGCATTGACGCCATTGGCGTCGACAATCATGCCGTTGTTGATGCGGTACTTCTTCAGGTTGCCAGGCCAGTGGACACGGGCCTTGGCTCCAAATGTCGTGATGTACAGGTCGTTCAGGTTCTGCGTGCGGTTGAACGTGTTTACCGATACCGCCGGTGCCGAGAACGACAGCGAGCGGTCGTTGATATTTGCGATAATCGAAAGCAGCGCACGCGTCAGCGACCCGACGTCGTCGGCCAGAAAGTAATTGCCGCCCGAGTCAATTGCCGCCTCCTCGAGGATAGGCAGGTCGATTGTGAAGCCGATCGTGTGCGTCGTAACGAACTGGTCGCCATCGGTGTTCGGGTCCAGGTCGTACACCGAGAGGTAATTCGCGATGTCGTCGAGGCACTGGCCGCCCTCAGAGAGGACGGTACCGTCGCAGCCTGTGTAGCCCAGCGCGCCTGCGAAATTCGGCAGGTTGCCGATCAGGTTCGGTGGATCAAAGTCGCCGACCGGCTCACCGTCCGTAAGCAGGACATTGTAATTCTTGGCGCAGACGTCCCACTCGGGCATCTGGTAGACCTCCGGGTTGCTGGAGGCCAGTGCGTTCGGATCCGTCGGAGTCTCATTGATGAGCTCACCGTAGTGCGCCGGCATTCCGCGCCAGTACAGCGCGTTCTCGTACAAGGTTTCGGATAACGGCGTACGTCCTGACGCCGGCAGGCTGTCGATGGCGTCCAGCACGGTCTGGCGATTGGTGTCGAGGTCTGTCAGGCCGAGGATGACCGGTCCGCCGTCCTGGTTGTTGAAGCGCATCAGGCCCACCCTGAGATTATTGACAGAGCTCAGCACCTTCTTGGCCGTTTCCTTCATGATCTGTGATCGCGACAACACGACGTTGTTCGGGGAATTCTTCCAGTTCAGGTAGTTGCCCGAATAGACGGTGTAGCTCAGGTTGCGTGGCGAGCTGCCCCAGGACAGCGCCTTCTTCACCTGGTCGGTCCAGGGGAAGGTCGCGTTGGTGGCTGACGACGCATAAACTGCCGTCAGGTTGACGCCGTCACCGTGCGTGCCATGGTCCGCCTGGCACTCGACCGGCGCGGTCTTGTAATTCGGTGCAATGGTCTGCCACATCGACGAGCCGCTGCCTGTGCCGTCCTTGCCGCCATCGCGATACTGGACGAGAGTGTCGGTGTAGCTGCCGATACCCTGTATTTGCAGTGTCGAGAAGTCGCACTTGTAAGCGCTGCCCTCGATCCAGTTGTTCGTCGTCGAACAATCGGGTTCAACGTCGACATCGGTGTAATAGATGCGCGTCGAATCGCATGTGCCGGCGTAGGTTGTGGTGTGTTCGTACGGATCCAGCGTCGACTGCGTCGTCGTCATCGAGCCCGACGTGTCGAGTATGAACATGACGTTAGGAGTCGGCTGGTTCGACGGGTCCGGGTTCATCAACAGCAACTCGGTGTCGTCGGCGACGGCCGGCATACCCGCCAGCAGTGCGAAGACGAAGCTGGCGCTCATCCATGTAACTTTGTGCGTAGTGATCTTCATGATCCTGGCCTCAATCTTTCGATAATTGGGTTAAAGCGACACGCTGATCGATACGATCGTGTCGGATTCGAGGTGGTGCAACACGACCACTGTCGCCTGGTCACGGTCGTGCGCGCCGGCAACGGCTTTGCGGAAATCCTCGAGCCGCACGGCGCGGCCGTTTACCGTGTAACGAGTCTCGGCGGTGACACGCACGGACTCCTTCTCGCAGGTTTCGCAACGGTTGAACGTAGCGCTGCCATTCCTCGTGGCGGGTGGGAGAAAATCGGTCAGTGCAATCTCGTAGGCCTGTGACACTACGGGACCAAGACCGGCAAAGGCCTGGGTCGCGAATGCCATGGCAATGCCGACCAGCGTGATAGCAACAGATTTGCGAATTGATGTAGCGATAATCATGAGAGTCACCTTTTCCCTGGGTCGTCACTCAATTAGAGTGTCGGCGCTTCCGGGCCGACGATATAAAAAGCCTGTGTATGGGTTGCCGTCGAGTCGCGATCGGTCGTGGAACCCGGAGCGCGGCGCGATTCGGCATCCGACGTTGCAACAAAGTGGTAAGCCGCGATCTTGCTTCCGGCGCCAAGGCTGAACGCCTTGTCCGGCACCGGCGACGAGTCCTCGAAAGCAATCGACGTCGTAACCGTCTCATGCGTTGTCAGCGTGGACGTGGTCTGTGCACCGATGGCCGTATTGAACTGGCCAGTCGCCAGTGCTTGTTCGAGACCTGTCTCTGCGGCCTGGAACGCGTTTTCGTAGTTCTGGTCATTGCGCGCCATGGCGAGTTCGGTCGTTGCCGTGTTCATGCCCGAAATCGCCAGTACGGTGATGACGACGAGCAGGATCAGGCCGACGACGAGCGCGGCGCCCTGTTGCTTCCTGAATAAATTCCGAGTTTTCATTGTCATGCTCTCGATCAGATTCTTGCGTTGCGCATCAGGACGGTTTTCGATACCTGCATGCGACGGAACTGGTCATTGGGAACGCCGAGGTCGACGTCGCCCGGCTCGTAATCTCGAACGTCCTGGACGCCGACTTCGACATTGAGCCCGCGAACGACGATCCAGAAGCGTGCGGTCAACACGCGCGCGCCCGGAACGTACGCCGCGTCGTCGGGGTCGTAAACGCCATCGCCCGGGTTTACGTAGCGATCAACCGTGTTGTCTTCATCGATATCGACGCCCAGCTGGATCTGGATGTTCTCGACGCCTGGCGCGATTTCCTGGTCGACGACGACCGGGCCCGCAAGGCCGACACCGAGTGATTTTCGGCGCAGCGCCGGTACGCCCGGAATCAGGTCCGAATCGGCAGCCACGTAATAGCTGTTGATGATCAGGTTGTGCGTGGTCGAGTACGGCTCACCGGTGTTCGGGTTGATTGCCGTGCTGAATTCGGCCGGGACATTGCCGTCGGCAAACAACTCGCCGTTCAGGCGTGTCGTCTGGATCTGCAATGCGCCGGCAAGTGGCGGAACCGGGTTAACCGAGGCGCGGCGAATCGTAATGATGTCGGAGTTCGGCTGCGGCCCGGCACCACCATTGGCGCCGCAAAGCAGGTCATAGGTATTGTTCGAGCCGTCCACGGTCGCGGCGAGATTCAGCGACCAGTCCGCGCCACAGTCGGGCGGCGCGGGCAGGTTCATCGGGTTCGGGTCGGCCGTGCCGCCCGCGGCTGCGGCCGACAGCGAACGGCCCGTGACCGACAGCGGCCGGCTGTTACGGCCCCAGTTGCTGGCCATGCGCAGGTCTGCCTCGATCGTGTCCATCGCAAACTGCGCCGTTTCCTGCACACGCGCGATGGACTCGTTGATGGTGAATGCCTGGCGGCTCTGGTTGTAAATCTGCACGGCGCCGATGATCAGGAACGAGCCGATCGCGAGTGCGACCATCAGTTCGACCATCGTCAGGCCAGCCTGTTTTTGCATGTTGCGTATGCTCATGATCAGTTGGTCCTCACCGGGATCGTGATGCTGTAGCTCAGGTTCTCACCGGCTTCTGTCCAGTTGGCCGTGATCTGGTACGTCGGCGGGGCAACGGCGCCATCGAAGACGACGTTGACAGTGCCGCCGGGCAGCGAAACGGCCGCCTGCTGCGTCCACAGGAAAATGTCGTGCGATGCCATTTGCGGCTGGCTGCAATTCACCCCCTGGGCGACACAGCCGCTGTCAACGCCAGCACCCGCTGCATAGGCAGCGCCAGCGGTAGGGTTGGCGCGAATCCGGTCAGCGACATCGCCGACCAGAATCACCGCGTTGTGGCGGAACATGGACGTGCGTCCCGCCTGCATACCTTGTACGAACAAGGTTGCGATACCCAGCATGCCGACCGACATGATGACCAGCGCGATCAGCACCTCGACGAGCGAGAAGCCTTTCTGCGCTTTGTTGGTGGGGATCAACATCAGTTTCATTCCTTATTCACTCGTGCCATGCCTTACGGGCAGGCGAGTCCCATGTTGCCGAGGGCGTTCTGGACTGCGGTCAGGTCACGTACGATCGTGGCCCGGCCGAGCGGGGTGGCGACAAACAGCCGCCCTTGCGAGTAGCCGGCCGATGCTTCACCGGTGCCGCGGTCGTCACACACAATGATCTGCGAGATCGCCGGGTTGCCGTTGACATCGCCGCGGCCCATGCCGGTCGATGCATAGCTGAAGTAGGTCGCGCCATTCGCAACGGCCAGCGTTACGGTGTCGTCGGGTGCCGCATGTGCACGCAGCACCGTTTCGTTGGCGCCATTGCGCAACAAGTCGCCGTTGTCATCCATGAAAACGATGAATCCCTGGTCCAGGGTGCCGTCACAGTCTGCGCCAGCGCTGAACGGGTCGGCACTGCCGCAGATCGTGATGTTGGTCTTGGCGCGCGCCGCCTCGCTGCGCGCCATCTGGAACGCCGCGTGCAGGTCGTTGGCCGTCGTCGTGATGCGGCTGTTACGCGTGAACTCGGTCAGGTTGGGTACACCGAAAGTGAGCACCACGCCCACGATGAGGAGCGTGATCAGCAGTTCATACAGCGTGAAGCCGTTCTGGTATCGGTTTTTCATGCGGGCAATATACTGCGCGGGATTCAGCCTTTCCGGAGTAGCCGACGAACGGGCAATTGGGGCCGACAAGCGGTCGTATCAGGGGACCCGGGTTTAACTTAATCCGCGCATTCGTACGGCTCCCCACGGCGCGTTTCATGCGTCACGCGCGGCCTGCCCGTGTAGCTGACCACGAGCGCGACCGGCGTGGCCCTGGCGGCCCGATCGCAAACGACAAAGGTACCGTTGGTGGCCCGTTTTTCGGTCGATCTGAGCGTGAATCCGCGCCGATTTGCCATAATCCGGACGTTTTTGCCCACGAGATGGGCCTGCAGCAGGGGCTCATCCGTATCGCGGCGCGGCGGTTCGTCGCGGTCGGTATTTTCGAACATGAGCCAGCCCGTGGACCAGTCGCGGCCAGGCTCGCAGGTGACGCCGTCGAAACTGGGGCAGAGTGACACGACGCGCTTGCGCATGACCGACTCCTTGCGGGCGAGATGGATGGCGTGGAACAGTGCGTTGACCTCGACGCGCATCGCCGCACGCGCGCCCATGGCCGAGAATGACGGCAGGCCAAGGCCGACGATCAGCGCGACGAGCGTCAGCGTCGCCAGCAGTTCGAAAAGTGAGTAACCATGCGTGATTGAGCGCATTCCCGACCTCCTTGTCGAGGAACCAATGTAGGTCATTTCCACAGTGCTGGCGCTGCCAGAAACTGGGCTATAATCGCCGAATTGCAGTATCGAGGACCGGTCAATGACCCGTTCAGGCGTCCGCGCCCTGATAGAAAAACACGACATCCTGGCGACGCCGCAGCGCGTCGAGATTGCCCATATCCTGCTGCAACAGCCACAGCACCTGTCGGCCGAGCAGATCATCGAGCGTCTCAGGGAGTCAGACAGCGGCGTCTCCAAAGCGACGGTTTACAACACGCTCAACCTGTTCTCCGAGCGCGGCCTGATCAAGGAAGTCATGGTGGACCCGGTGCGCAAGTTCTACGACTCGACGACGCATCCGCATCACCACTTCTATAATGTCGATTCCGGCGAGTTGTCGGACATCCCCGATGAACAGGTCCGCTTCGACGACCTGCCCGAGCTCCCGGAAGGGACGCTGCGGGAAAGCGTTGAAGTACTGATCCGGGTCCGCAACCAGGGCTGATCTGGGCCCGAAGTGGGCCAAAACCCTTTTACAAACAGCACGTCGCGGATATACTGCGCGCCCTCGCCAGTGCCGATATAGCTCAGTTGGTAGAGCAACGCATTCGTAATGCGTGGGTCGGGTGTTCGAGTCACCCTATCGGCACCATTTTCTTTCGGTAACCGCCATGGACGAGACGGTCCCGACAAAATCTGCAGCCACGCCGGAATGGCAACCGGTCCTTGTTTATGGTGTTGTCCTTCTGGCCCTGGCCATCACGAGCGTCGTGTTTGCAGCGCCCGGCGACGGCCTGTTAAGCGGCCCGTATGGCGCCGGCACGGCGGTGTTTTTCCTGGTTCTAGGCCTGTTTTCGATCGGAACCGGTTTCCCCCACCCGGCCTTCGGGCACGTGTCATTCGACCGCGTGGCGCAGGTTGCCAGCATTCTCGTGCTTGGCCCCGTTGACGCGGCCTGGGTCAACGGCCTCGCATCCTTCATGTTTCCCTGGCACCGCCTGCTGAAAGGCGTGCCGTTGCCGGCCGTTGCGACGGCAGCATTTCACAATGCGGGGTTGATGATCATCGTCGTGCTGGGCTGCGGGCTGCTGTATCAGTACCTCGGTGGCCAAATCCCGGTCGAGCAGCTCGATTGGGGTGTCATCGGCTTGCTGCTGTTGCTTGTTGTGGCAATGCAGGTCGTGAATGACCTGGGCATGATGTTTGTGCAGTACCTGCGTGGTGGCCAACCCTGGTCTGTATTCAATCGCTTCACGGTCGTCGTCGAATTCATATCCGCGGCCGCTGGCGTTGTACTCGCAATCGCGTTCGTGCAGCAGTCGCTGGCGTATTTTTCACTGCTGCTAGCCGTATTGGGCGCCGGCATGCTGGTTATCATGCAGTATGCATTGATGCGCTACCGGCTCGAGGGCATCGTCGAGGAACGCACCAGGGAACTCCGCGACCAGGCGCTCGAGTTCGAGCGCCAGGCTACACACGACAAGTTGACGGGCCTGCCCAATCGCCGTTACGCGGACGATTACCTGCAGCAACAGATTGACCGTGCGCTAAGAAGCCAGCATGGCGGCGCCGTCGCGCTGGGTGATATCGACTACTTCAAACGCATCAATGACGAGTTCTCGCATGCAATCGGCGACCAGGTGCTCGAGCGCATTGCACAAATTCTCTCCGCCGGCTGCCGCAAGTCGGACTTCGTAGCACGTTACGGCGGCGAGGAGTTTTTGATCTGCTTCCCGGAAACCGACCTGGGCCACGCGGGCGAAGTCTGCGGCCAGTTACGCCAGGATATCGAGGAGGCCAATTGGGACGATATCGCGCCTGATCTCGGTGTCACGATCAGTTTCGGCCTGGCCGGGATCACGGACGGGGCACGGCGACGCACCGTGCTCAATGACGCCGACGCACGTCTCTATCGCGCCAAGCGGGAAGGGCGCAACCGCGTCGTCGCGGTCTGACCTATTCGACGCAGGCGCTGATATCCGGCAACTGGAAGCGCTGCCGGTAGCGGTGCGGGCTGATGCCGGTCAGACGCTTGAATAATCGGCGGAACGAACCTGCGTCGTCGTAGCCGACTGCGGCTGCCACCTCTTCAATGGGCTCGTCGCCCGCTTCCAGCAGTTGCTTGGCTTCTTCGATACGCAGTGTCTGCACATAGTCGATCGGCGCGTACCCGGTGGCCTTCCGGAAGCGGCGTGCAAATGTGCGTGCAGCGAGCCCGGAGCGGGCGATCATTGCCGCAACGGGATTAGGTTTGTCGTAGTGCCCCGCAATCCACGCCTGGCATTCGGCGATCATCGAGTCGTCATGTTGTCGTGGGCGAGCCAGCGTGGCGAACGGCAGCTGGCCATCACTGCGGTCGCCGAACAGGAAGATCTTCGCAATCCTGCGCGCCTCGTCGTGGCCCGAGAATCTTGCTACCAGGTACAGCACCAGATCTGACCACGCCGACGAGCCGCCGCTGGTCACGATACGGTGCCCTGCGCCCGCGGGAAGCAGGATGCGCTCCGGGTGCAGGCGTACCTGCGGGAAGCGAGCTTCGAACATCGGAATCGCGGCCCAGTGAGTGGTGGCTTCGAGACCATCGAGCAACCCGGCTTCGGCCAGCATCAGCGAGCCCGTACAGACCGAGCAAACCAGCGCACCGCCCGAGTACTGGCGTTGCAGCCATTCGACGGCGTCTGCACCGGCGATCAGCCCGCCAGCGGCGTCGGGATCGAGGTCGGTCACGATGACGATGTCGGATTGAGCCGGGTCATCGAACGACGCATCGGCCGTCAGCGTGGCGCCGCTTGTGGAGCGAAATGGCCGGGTGGTGTGACTGACGATGTTTGGCACCATTCTGCGCGCCTGCGCAGACTGGCCGGTCAACTCGCTCCACAGCACGCCGACAGCAGCCAGGGTCTCGTAGACGCCATAAAACACGCCTGCAGCCGTCGTCGGCAAGGCGACGAGGCTGACATTCAGCGGATCTTGCGGTGACTCGGCATGCATTGCCGCATTTTGGCAGATTTGGCCCGTTTTTGTCGAATTTCGCTCTAGTGGCGACTGTCGCCATCATCCATCATGCGCGTCTTCGATGAGGAGTGGTCATGAAGACACAGCAAGTCAAAGGCGCAATGGTCGCCTACGAGGACCTCGGCTCAGGCCCTGCAGTCCTGTTCCTGCATTGCTCGAGCGCATCCCACAAGGAGTGGCTGTTCGCGGCACGGCAGCTGGCGGGTAATCGCCGTTGCCTGCTGCCCGACCTGATGGGCTATGGCGAGACATCGAGTCAGTTCGATGGCCTGGGGCGCGTGGTCGAGTGTCGTGACGAAGATATTATCGCGGCCATGGTCGAAGTCGCAGGCGGGCCGGTAGACATTGTCGCGCATTCCTATGGCGCCACGGCCGCGCTCGAATACGCATCCAGGCATCCCGGTCATGTGCGCAGCATCCTCGCATTTGAACCGGTGTCGTTCCACCTGCTCAAGGGAACGGCCTATCGTGACGAGTGGCGGCAGATCGACAAACTTGCCGCCGACGTCATCGAGGCCGAGTCGGCAGGGCGGTCGTCGTTGTCGGCGCGGCACTACATGTCTTTCTGGATCGGCCGTCTGCGCTGGATGCTGGCGCCGCGCAGGCTCCGCGATGTCGTCGTTTCGACGATGCCGAAAGTCGCGTACGATTTTTCACTGTTGTCGGTCCTGCCGGGCAATATGTCGGGACTCGAAAAGATCGACGGACCAATGACGCTGGTCGCGGGTTCGAAATCTCCGGCGCCGGCGCGCGCGGTCGTCGAAGTCTACAGGTCGGCAGTCCGAAAATGCCGGCACACGGTCATCAAACGCGCTGGTCACATGATGCCGTTTACGCATCGGGACACTGTCATGCGTCTCGTAGAGCAACACCTGGCGGCCAGCGCCTGAATATTTTAGAGGGAGCGAACAATGAATCGCCGCAAGTTTATCCAGTCATCATTTTCTGCCGGCCTTGTTGCGAGCACGCCTGTGCTGCTGGGAGTCAACGCGGACACGAGTATCCGCGGCGTCTCGCTTGACGGCCGGGAGATCGAGCTCGAACGCGCTGCTATCCGGGAGCTGTCGGCGTCGATCAACGGCGACGTCCTGCTGTCGGGGCATCCGGCATTCGACAACGTGCGCCGCATCTGGAACGGCATGCACGACAGGCGCCCGGCGCTGATCGTTCGTTGCAGCGACAGCGGCGACATCGCCCGCGCCGTAACCTTCGCGCGCGAGCGCAACCTGCTGCTCTCGGTTCGCGGTGGCGGCCACAGCTGGCCCGGCAAGTCTGTCTGCGACGACGGCATGATGCTCGATCTTTCGTCGATGCGGGCTGTGACCGTCGACGCCGCGGCGCGACGCGCTGTCGCGCAAGGCGGCGCGTTGCTCGGCCAGCTCGACGACGCAGCCCTCGAGCATGGCCTCGTTACAACGGCCGGTGTCGTGTCGCACACCGGCGTCGGTGGTTATACGCTCGGCGGCGGCTTCGGACGGCTAAATCGCAAGTACGGCCTGACGATCGACAACCTGCGTGCCGCCGAGATCGTCACTGCCGACGGCGCAGTGCGTACGGTCAGTGCCGGGCAGGAAGCGGATCTTTTCTGGGCAATCCGCGGCGGTGGCGGCAATTTTGGCGTTGTCAGCAAGTTCGAGTACGAGCTGCACCCGTTCGATCGAAACGTGTTGTCGGGCATGATCGCCTGGCCCGTTGCGCAGGCGCGCGACGTGCTCGAATTCTATGCCGAGTGGGCGCCAACACTGTCCAGGGAACTGTATGCCGGGCCGTCGATGATGACGCTGCCCGACGGCACCGCAGTCGTTGCGATGGAAGTCGTCTACAACGGCGACCCGTCGCAGGGCGAGAAGGAACTTGCGCCCTTGCGTGCTATTGGCAAGCCGCTTGAAGACGGCATCCAGGTACAGGACTACAAGGTCATGCAGACCTGGGAGGACGCGACATTCGGCCATGGCATTCGCTCGTATGCCAAGAATGGCATGGTCGGCGAGTTCACGCAGGGACTCGTCGATACGATGATCGATGCGTTTGTCGCCGATCCTCGCATGGCATTCTTTACCCACACGGCCGGTGGTGCCGTGGGGGATGTTGGTGAGAGCGACACGGCGTTCCCGCACCGCAATGCCGAGACGATGATTATCGTCGCAGGCGGATGGACAGATGCGGCCGACGACCAGGAAGCGATGGCACTGGGGCGGCGCTGGTTTGCGGCGCTGGAGCCCTATACGGGCGGTTACTACGACAACATCCAGTGGGACGGTGACAAGACGGTCGCCCGCAACTACGGGCCGAATTACGCGCGCCTGTCACATATCAAGGGCCGCTATGACCCGGGCAACCTGTTTCGCATGAACAGCAACATCATGCCGCGCGGCTAGGAGCTTTATCTTCGCGCTCGAGCCGCTCCAGCCTGCGGTGGCTGATCGGTCGGCCAACGGTTAGCGTCTGACGGAGGGCTTCGTTCATTGTCATGAACGAGACGTCCGGTTCCGAGCCGACAGCATCGAGCACCTTGGAAAAGAAACTGCGAGCAGACACGATGGCGGCGATGTCGAATATCTCTTCATCGCTCAGCCCGTGCTTGCTGCGCAACGCCTCGACCTGGCCCGAGTTGATCTTGCGCGCGTTGCGGATAATGCCGCGCGCATAGCCAACGATGGCCGTATCCTCTTCTGACAACACTTCGCTTTCCCTGCCTTCGGCGATCGCGATGACGGCGTCGTCGCCGATCATGTCCGCGAGCTTCTTGCCGTGCGCCAGCGAGCAGGCAGAGTGCCGCAGCTCCAGCGCGGCGGTGAGCGTCACGAGCTCGAAGCGATAGTCGTCGACGGGCCTGCGCAGCTCCGCCAGCAGCCGTCCCCAGCGCGCCATCGCCTCCGGGCGGTGGCTGAAAACCTTCGCGTAATCAGGGATATAGCCCCAGTGCGCCTGCTGGCGCTCGTACATTTCAAGCACTTCGCCGGAAGCGTCGTTCGGGCGAGTCGTCGATATAAAAGCCATCTGTGTTGCTCCGTTCTGTCCTGTCGAGGTAGCCGAGCAGGTGGTCGGTGATATCCCGGGCGTCGTCCTCGACGCCGAAGATGAATGTGGATTTACGGCGCCGCATGAGTGGCAGACCCATCAAGTACAGGCCCGGTGCGTCCACGATGC
>JARRLQ010000048.1:0-40108 GCA_037386905.1 Woeseiaceae bacterium | reverse complement strand
TGGCGGATGTTGCCCTTGCGATCGAATACGGGGACATCGAGCCAGCTGTAGTCAGGCCGGAAACCCGTGGCCCAGATGATCGTCCTGATCGAGCTGTTTTCGAGGTTCAGCGTGAGAACAGGGTTGCTATCGATGCGCGTGTCGTCGAACAGTTCCGCAGGGGCGACGTTTGGGTCTTCGTCGATTAATTCGTCGATCGCCTTCAACAGGCGCTTCATCTTCAGGTCAGCGAGTGCGCAGACGTTGCGCAGCGAACCCGAGAACTGGGCCGTGCCGTTGGCGATGCCCATGATGCGGCCGGTTACCCTGGCGCCACGATCGGTGAGGCTGTTCAGGTCGAGGATCGTTTTGTCCCTCGAGCCGACGAGCTGGGCGGAGGGTAGTCCGCGGCCGCGTGCGATGTCGTCGATCTCGTCGTAGCGTTCATGGAGGATGCCGCAGCGGTCCATCCACTCGAAAATGTCACGGCCGCGATAACTGCGCGGCATGCGTACATGCTCGCCCGTGGCGATCGTCACATCGAAGCCGGCATCGAGCAATTCGTCGGCATACTGCATGCCGGTTGCGGATGCGCCGACGACGAGCACGCCGCCTTTTTCGAGCTGCGCCGGCGAGCGGTAGTCGTGTGGCGTCAGCTGCGTGACATGCGCAGGCACGTGTTCGGCGATTGCCGGTTTTGAAGGGGTATTGAATGCGCCGGTGGCAAGCACGACGGCGTTAGCGCGCCAGATTCCCTGGTCTGTGTGCACACGGTACGCATCTCCTTGCCGCTGCAGCGACGTAACGGTCGTATGCGTCCTGACCGGAGCGCTCGAGTGGTCGGCATAGTCCTCGATGAGCTGAACAAGCTCCGGGACGGCCATGAAGCCGTCGGGATCGCTACCCGCGTAGTGGTAGCCCGGCAGCTGTGTCTGCCAGTTGGGCGTCAGCAGGCTCAGCGACTCCCAGCGGCGCTCACGCCAGGCGTTGGCGATTTCGCCCCGCTCGAGGATGACGTGGTCAACGCCTTGCTCCGAGAGCAGGTAGCTTACGGCCAGGCCGGAGTGGCCAGCGCCAATGATGATGACATCAGTGGCGCCGGCGACCCGGTTGCTGATTTTGCTGACGTGGCTCACGAGTTGACCAGTACGTTGACGTTGGTCGGGTTCGTGATGATGTCGAACACGGCCGAGCGCTTCTGCGACTGTGCGACGAGGGCAGCGATATCTTCTTCCGCAGCGTCTGCGTCGATCTCGTAGCGCACCGTGATGCCGCTGAAGCCATTGCGAACGTCGGAATCGATGCCGAGGATGCCCTGGATATCCATGGGTGCTTCAAGCGTTGCTTTTACCGAACGCAGCTGGATGTCGCGGTTCTGGGCGACGGCGGCGATGCCTGCGGTCAGGCAGCCGGCGAGGCCGACCAGTACCATTTCAACCGGCGTCGAGCCTTTGTCTTCAGAAGCGAAGATCTCAGGGTGATCGGTGTCGTATTCGAATTCGCGAAAGTGGCTCTGCTCTGCACCGAGGCCGAAGACCGTCTCAACCCTGGTCTGCGTATGCGTGCCGCTCTTCCACTCGCTCTCGGCGCGCCAGGTGAACTGGGCCGCCTCGGGCGCCGCGGTCAGCGCTTCGCGCGCGCCGAGCAGTGCTTCTACATTTACGCCGTTGTCTACGGTAATTGCTGTGTCAGTCATGTGTATCTCCTCAGGTTTCAGGCAGCACCAGCGCCGCCAGGTGGTGCGCACTTTGGAGATTCCGGCCAAAACGTTCTTGACCGCCCGATGACCATTACATGACCGATTTATTCCTTTTTTAAATCAATACGTTACGAACATGATGCGCAATGACTACAGGCTGAGGCAGATGGCATAGAGCGCAAACAGGCCCTCCCGATACCGTGATTTTCAACCAAACGGAAACGGGAGACGACGATGGTCGACATTGAAAAGATGCGCAGGCAGCTCCTCGAAGCCGGTCGCCTGCAGGAAAAGCGTGACATCCAGTTGTTCGATGCGATGGCTGAGTATGCGCCAGAGATCCTGGCGCTGATCTTCGCGGCATCACTTGCCGGCGTGTTCGTGACCGAGACGGACCCGAGCGCAGATCCGGCTAGAAACGATAGTCCGCGTTCTGCGGGTCAAAATCGAGATCTGTCAGACCCACATTGATTTGCACGTCGGAGTAGTTGTAGCGCTCGTAGAGCTTGCCGCTGGCGTCGAAAATCTCGATACGTGTCGGCAGCAGGCTCTCGGGCGCAACCCAGACCGAGCCGCTGGCGGCATAGTAAGTCGGGATGAACAGCGTCGTGCCGGCTTTCAGCTTGCGCGGCCCCTTCACTTGCGGGTTGTTGTACCAGATGACATACATCGGCCGGTCGTACGCCTCGGCAATACTCCACAACGTTTCGCCGTCGCTGACCACAAGTTGCTGCCCTGACCCGGCGGGGAATTCGAAATCGAGACGCAGCGGGCACGGCTCACCGACCTCGCAGTCCTGTGCCAGGACGACCTGTCCTTCGCCATTCTCGACGGCGAGCCGCACGTTGCGCGCAATCTGTTCGATGGTTGCGCCGATGCTCGTATCCGGAACGGTCTGGTGCTGCCACTCGCCAATCTGCGGGTCATCGAGGGCGAACTCGGTGGGCACAATCTTGCGGAATATGACGGTCTTGACGAGAAACTTCGCAACACCGCCCTTGAAGCCGCCGGCGTGCGCCACTGCCAGGTCGGAGCCTTCCCGCACCGGCCAGATCAGCTCGCCGCCTTTGTTCGGTCCTTCGAGGACTTTCATATAGAAATCGCCCGGCCGGCGGTACTTGATCAGGATGACCTGCTTCGTGACGTCGCCGTCAACGAGCCGCTCGGTTTTTTCCACCCGCTTGGTGTAATCCTCGACTCGGGACCAGTTTTGCTCCATTTCGTCGAGCAACGACAGGACGTCGGCGGCCCCGTCGGCGGCGGCCGGGCCGTGCAGCAGGCAGGCGAGCGCGCAAAGCGCAATGCTTGCGAGCCTGTCAGATATGGTCCTGACGTACAATTCCCAGTACTCTCCCAAGGACAACTGCCGAGCGTCTCAACAAATACAACAAATGCAGCGGCTATGACGGAAACCGACCTCAAACAGGGATTCTACGTCGGCGAGTGGGAAATTCAGCCCCTTCGCAGCCAGGTCGTGGGTCCCAAGGGTCCTGTGCACATCGAGCCGCGTGTCATGGATGTCCTTGTCGCGCTGGCATCCCGCCCCGGGGAAGTCCTCGAGCGCACCGAATTGCTGGACACGGTCTGGCAAGGGCGCGCCATGTCCGACGAACCGCTGAACCGCTGCATTTCGAAGCTGCGTGGCGTATTCGGCGATACGCCGCAGGCGCCTGCGTACGTCGAGACGGTGCCGCGGCGCGGCTACCGCCTGATCGCGCCGGTCAGGCTTCCGGAAGTGCAATCCGGGGAAGCTCCTGTCAAACCCAGGACCTTGCCCGTGAAGGCGGCCGTCAACGTTGCCGGCATCGCGCTGCTGCTCTGCTGCTCGTTGTCGGCATCGTCCTGAACTGGCCGGCCGACGACCAGTCGATTGCGATTTTGCCCTGCGCGCCGCTGGGCGGCACTCCTCCTTATATCGCGGAAGGCGTCTCCGACGAAATTGCTAAACGTCTCGCCGGCATCGAGGATCTCAAGGTCGCGGCGCGTACGTCATCGGCGGTATTTCGCAATTCAGATGAAGATGCGCGCGTGATCGCACGCAGGCTCGGTGTAGCGTTCCTTGTCGACTGCAGCGTGCTGTCGTCATCCGACGAGATCAAGGTCTCTGTCGAACTGACCAATGGCGACGGCATCGTGGAATGGAGCGATTCGTATTCGGTGCCAGTCACCGGTCTCAATGAATTGCAGGACGAAATCGCCAACCAGGTGCTGCGCCGGGTTGCGCCGGATGTCGCAGCGCAGTTGCAGATCAAAACCGCACAGTCGACGCAAAACATGGACGCCTATGACCACGTGCTACAGGGCAGGTACCTGCTCGCGCGCCGCGGTGACAGCGCCGTGCGCGACGCTATCTGGCAGTTCCAGCAAGCCATCGACCTTGACGAGTCCTATGGAGAGGCGTACGTCGGCCTCGCAACGGCATACGCCGTGCTGCCTTTCTATACAAGAGAGGCAGCCGAAGGCTCCTTTGGCCTCGCGATGGCACTGATAGACAAGGGCGTACAACACGACCCGAACGTCGAGCAGATGGCTGCCAGCATTCGGGCATTCATGCTTCTCTATGGCGAGTGGCACTGGATCGAGGCCGACCAGGCCTTTGCCACGGCACTGAACTATGCGCCGAACGATTCCGACCTGTTGAACTGGTATTCGGTTTTCCTCGCCGGCGTCGGGCGCACCGCCGAAGCGCTCGATGCTGCACAACTCGCGCGCGACCTCGACCGACTGTCACCGGTCGTCAACCAGCGCCTCGCCGTTGCCCACCTGTGGGCCGGTAACGACGAACAGGCGGCCGAGTATTTCGAAGTCGCCAATCAGCTCGGGATGGCGCCGGCCACGCAACCCGAGGCCTACATCATCCTGTTGATGCGGCAGCAGGACTATGCGCTGGCGCGGACGATGCTGAACCTGCAACAGATGATGATGGGCTATGACACGGCGTGGGTCGATGCGCTGTTCAGTGCCATGCAGGATCCGGAATATCGCGATGCAGCGGTCGAGACCGTGCTGCAGGCCGAGCAAAATGGCGATATCACGCCGCTACACCTGTTCGGCGTCTGGGTCTACCTCGATGAAAACGATCGGGCGATCGATGCCGCGCTGGCATTGATCCGGGATCGCGTGGCCTTCAACAGCGAGTTCCTGTTCAGCAAGGAATCAGCGGCGCTCAGGCAGCACCCGCGTTTCGGTGAAATCATTCGTGGCATCAGGCTTGACGAGTACTGGGACTACCATGGCTGGCCCGCGATGTGCGAGCCCAGCGGCGCCGACATCGTTTGTCGCTAGTTTTTCTGCTCCTCGATCCAGGCCAGGATCGACACGTGCAGCATCGGCAACGTGATGCCGCCGAAGGCGACGACCCGGTCATGAAACGCCTTGAGGTCGAAATCGTCACCGAGTTCCTTTTCCGCAAGGTCCCTAAGCCGCCTGATCTCGAGCATGCCGAGCATGTAGGACGTCGCCTGCCCGGGCCATGAGATGTAGCGGTTGATGTCGTTCTCGATGTCGACTGCTGCCCACGACGTGTTGGCCATCATGTAGTCGACCGCCTGCTGGCGCGTCCAGCCTTTCGTGTGCAGCCCGGTATCGATAACGAGGCGGGCGGCACGCGCTCCCTGGTCGGAATACATGCCGATGTAGTCGATCGGTTGCGTGTAGAGCCCGAGTTCGTCGGCAAGGCGCTCCGCGTAAAGTCCCCAGCCTTCACTGAATCCGGAGTTCCCGAAGTAACGGGCGATCGGATGCACTTTGTCGCCCAGTTCGAGCGCCAGCGCTCCCTCGAGGTGGTGGCCCGGGTACGTCTCGTGATAGAGCGTCGACTTTTGCGTCGAGCGCGAGCGTTCGGTCGGGTTTGTGACTGCGAGGTAGAAGGTTCCGGGGCGCGTGCCGTCCTCGGAAGATGAATGGTATTCACCGACGCCGCTCTCGGCGAACTCCGGGTACGGTTTGACGATGACGTCCGCTTTCGGCAGCCGGCCAAACGCGCGCGGCATCGCTTCCTTGGCCGCATCCAGCGCATCGATGTTGTATTGCAATACTGCGTCTTCAGATTCGAAAGTGAATTCGGGGTCTGTGTTGACGCGCCGCAGGAATTCCTCGATCGAGCCGCCGCCGTAATGCTCATCGATCGTCACGCGCATTTCGCCGCGGATCTTTGCAATCTGCTCGAGGCCGAGCTGGTGAATTGTCTCGGCATCGGGCTGGATCGTGGCGAACGAGCGCACGAGCGCCGGGTAGCACTCGGCACCATCGGGGTTGGCGCTCAACGCGATCTCTTCGCGAGCGTTCGGCAGGTAGTCTTTCTCCATGAAGTCGGCAAACCGGTGCAGCGCCGGCGCGACTTCTTCGGTGACAATCGATTCGACGCTCGCCGCGAATTCGTCGTCGTCGGCGCGACGTGCGGGATCGAGGAAGATCGTGTCTTCGGTGTCGAGGGCCCGGACCATGCCAGGCACATCGAGGGCCGTCACTCGAGGCGCGCTGTAGCCAAGCTCGAGCCCCTGACGCAGGTTGGCGATCTCGGTATCGATATAGCGTGGCACTTCGCGCAGCCGGTCGAGTGTCTGCTCGCGATGCTCGGCCGTATCGACAGGCTGAATTTCGAAAATGAATGGCAGCGACCGATGCCACGAGGTCGTATTGCTCGCTTGCCAGAGTTCGCTGCGGCAAACGCGCGTCGCAACCGAGCTCGTCAGGAACTCATGCATGATGCCGTAGGTCACCCAGTCGCGACTGCCGATCTCACCGGGCGAGCCGATGGCCTCGAGCCGCGCCAGCCAGTCGTCTTCACGCGTCTCCCACGCTGCCTGCGCTTCGAGCGTATTGTCGAACAGACGGTCGTGGCGGGCGCCTTCGATCGAATAGAACGTAGCCATCGTTGGATAGCGCTCCATAACCGCCGCCAGATATTCGTCGGCCAGCGCTTCGATCGCGCTGACCTCGGGCTCTGGCGACTCGGGTTCTGCAGGCGGCTGTTCGGCGCTGCAGGCAAGCAGAATCATGCTGGCCGCAAGCGCCGGGAAAGATCGCAATATGTTAGTCATTATTTTGTTCCGTCTATTTCGCGAAGGTGCAGGTTGAATGCAGGCAGGGGCCCGAAGTTGTTATTGATCAGCAACACGGCCATGCCCTCGACCCAGCGTGCGTGCCGGATCGGCCCGACGTCGATCGGGTGCAGGTCCAGGCTGCGTACGAGTTCGGCTACCCTGGCCTTGGCTTCGACGTTGTTGCCGGCGAGAGGCACAGAGATTGGTCCACCGGACGCATCGGGGTCGATCATGTACTGCCAGCTCAGGACATTGAATGCTTTGACCACGTGAGCGTCCGGCGCTCTTGCCTGGATGATCTCGCCGTTGGACGTTTCGACGCCGTGCGCAATGCCATCGCTTGAAAAGTTAATCGGGTTTGTCGGATCGATGATGATCTTGCCCGAGAGATCGCCGAGACCGGCCGCAATATCGCCTGCAAGCATGCCGGGTACCGCGAGTATGACGATGTCGGCGTCCCTGACGGCATTGGACTGGAAGGTGACGGTCGCGCCATTGCCGGTCCTTTCCACGAGCGACCTGACCGACTCGCTGGTCGGATCGCGAGAGCCATAAACGATGGTATGCCCCTGGGCGGCAAACTCGGTGCCGAGCGCGCTGCCGACCTTGCCGGTGCCGATGACGGCGATAACGTCTGCTGTCGCGGTGCCCATGGCGAAAAGAGCGACCAGGAGTCCAATTGTGATGCGCATCTGTACTCTCGCGGTTCTTGTCAGGCGCGTATTATGCCGCACCGAGATACGGTATGGTTCGTGGCTATGCTGAACGTACAGGAACTTTCCAAGAACTACGGCGACTTTGTTGCCGTTGATCGTATCAGCTTCAGTGCCGGGAAGGGCCAGGTATTCGGGCTGCTCGGGCCGAACGGTGCCGGCAAGTCAACGACGATCAACTGCATCGCCGGGTTACTGAAACCGACCTCGGGTCACGCGTCGGTTGCCGGCCACGATATTGTCAGCGACGGCAAGGCAGCGAGGCGCAACCTCGGCGTCGTGCCGCAGGAGCTGGCGCTGTATGAAGATCTTCCCGCGGTCGAAAACCTGCGCTACTGGGGTAAGGCATACGGCATCACCAGTGCGGCTCTCGAGAAGCGCGTGACGGAAGTTCTCGAATACATCGGCCTCAGTGACCGCGCAAAGGACCTGCCCAAGGAGTTTTCAGGCGGAATGAAACGCCGCCTGAATTTCGGTTGCGGCATCGTGCACAAACCGCCCGTAATCCTGCTCGACGAACCAACGGTGGGCGTCGACCCGCAATCGCGTGCGCGGCTGTTCGAAATGGTCGAAGCGGAACGCGACGCGGGCGCTTGCGTCCTGTATACGACCCATTACATGGAAGAGGCCGAGCGCCTGTGCGACTCGCTGGCGATCATCGACCACGGCAAGCTCATCGCTCAGGGGTCGGTCAATGAATTGCGCGCGAAGCTCGGTGCACGGGATGTACTGCAACTGTCAGGACATTTCCCGGTCGAGCCGACCAAGCAGGCGATATCCGCGCTGATCGAGCGTGGCAATGCCGACCTCGAGTTTCTTGCCCAGGAAGAAGACAGCATCACGCTGACGTTGTCCCATGCATCGCAGCATTTGCCGGCCATTTTCGAAGCCGTCGCCGGCACCGGCGGCAGTGTCTCGGAAACGAGCCTGCGCAGCCCGAATCTCGAAACGCTGTTCCTGCTGCTGACCGGAAAGGAACTTCGCGAGTAATTGATGAGCTTCGCGCTGACGTCATTTCGCAAAGACATTGCGCGCTGGCGCCAGGATTTCGTGGCGACACTGATCTGGGTTGCGATTCCGCTGATGATCGGCGGCCTGATTACGACGCTGATGGGGCAGGACGTCAAGCCGCACGGAACCTTGTTGCTGGTTGACGAGGACCAGACGTTCCTGAGTGAGCTGATCGTCGGCGCATACAGCGCCGGCGAACTTGGTGAACTCATTTCAGTGGAGGAGACCTCCTCTCGAGACGGCCTCGAACGCGTCAATGATGGCGAGGCGAGCGGGCTGTTGATCATCCCCGAGGGTTTTGCCGAAGCCTTCCTCGAGTCCACTCCAGTCACGCTGACATTGCGCACAAACCCGTCGCAGACAATATTGCCCGGCATTATCCAGAACGTCACCGAAATCCTGCTCGATGCCGGCTTTTACGCACACCAGCTGTTCAGCGACGAGATCGAAGTGCTTACGTCCATGACCGACAATCCCTCGGACGCGCAGGTGGCGGCCATTGCGGTCGCGATCAATAACAAGATGGAAAACGTGGCGCCGAAGCTGTTTCCGCCGGTCATCGAGATCGAGATCGTCGAGCCGCCGCCCGCCGAACCCTCGCCGCCGCTCGTGCTGTTGTTCTTCCCCGGCATCATCATGATGGCCGTCGTATTTGCTTCGAATGGCCTGGCCAGCGATTTCTGGCGCGAGCGGCAGCTCGGCACGCTGCGGCGTCTCGTATTCTCGCCGGCACGGCTTGCAGAATTCCTCATGGGCAAAGCGCTGGCCGCCGCACTGATCATCGCTGTCGTCGGCGGATTCACGATGGTGCTCGGTTTTCTGTACCACGGCATCGGCTGGTCGCACCTTGTGTCGTCGCTGCTCTGGATTGCGGTGTCGGGCGTCGCATTGTTCGCATGGTTTGCGGCCCTGCAGATGTTGTTCAGCAGCCAGAAGACGGCCAGCGTCATTTCGTCGATGTTGGTGTTCCCGTTGCTGATGGCGGGCGGCAGCTTCTTCCCGCTGGCCGTGCTTCCGGGCTGGATTGCCGCGATTGGTCGCGCATCGCCGAACGGTTTCATGGCCGACCGGCTGACGACCGAAATCACGGCAGCCGGCGCGTGGAGTATCGACCTTAACAGCTGGCTGCTCGTCATCGCCGGGGCCATTGTCGGCCTCGCGGTCTGCGTGTGGCGCCTGCGGACAGGGTTTGCACGCGCATGAGGAACGCGCTGTTCATCGCCTGGCACGACCTGCGCCACCAGCTGCGGCAGGGCGGCACGCTAGTGTGGGTATTCATCATGCCGCCGGTGTTCTTTTATTTTATCGGCACCGTGACCGGCGGTTTTTCGGGTGCGATGTCCGGCGCTGCCACGACACCTGTCGTCGTGGCCGCCGAGTCGCCCGGCTTCCTGCAGCAGCAGATCGACCTGCGGCTGCGTGACAACCAGTTCGAACCCGAGTGGCGCGAGGCCGTCGTGCCCGACGAGAATGGCGACCTGCCGCGACGCGTGCTGACGTTCGACGCCAACCTGAGTAGCCAGGTGGTAGCCGGAGAAACAGTCACGGCCAGCTACGACACTCGCTCGTCGGCGTTGTCGCGCGATTACGAAGTCATCCGCATCCAGCGCAGCCTGTACACGGCGCTCGCCGATATTGTCACCGCCGACGCGCGCAGCCCGGGCGACCTGTCGGCGGCCGCGCTCGTCGAACTCAATAATGAAACACGTGTTTGGCAACTCGATGTTGCACCGGCAGGCAAGCGCCAGATCGTACCGAGCGGTTTCGACCAGGCGATTCCCGGCATCCTTGTCATGTTCACATTGCTCGTGTTGTTGACGAGCGGCGCGTCGATGCTGGTCGTCGAGCGTCAACAGGGACTGCTCAGGCGCCTGGCCTATGCGCCGATGTCGCGCACGGAAGTCGTGGCAGGCAAGTGGGGTGGCCGCATGGTGCTGGCAATGCTGCAAATCGGCTCTGCAGTCCTGGTCGGTACGTTGCTGTTCGACATGCAGTGGGGGCCGGACGTGCCCATGATCGTCGTCGTACTGATGTCATGGGCGGCGTTCTGTGCGTCCGCGGGCCTCATGCTCGGCAGCCTTGCCCGTACGGATGGGCAGGCGTCGGGCCTCGGCGTGCTGCTGGCCAATGTGCTGGCCGCGCTGGGCGGATGCTGGTGGCCGATCGAAGTGACGCCGGCGTGGATGCAAAACCTGCAGAACTTCATACCGACAGGCTGGACGATGGACGCGCTGCACAAACTGATCAGCTTCGAAGCGGGCGCGGCGTCCGCGATACCCTACGTCATCACGCTGTTACTCGGGGCCCTCATCGTGGCTGCTATCGCCGTCAACAGGTTCAGGTACGAATGAACCTGATTCACGCCGCCATTGCGGCGTCCGGCACCTCGCGGACGAGGTCGACCAGTCTTTCTGCAGAGGCGCAAGCGAGCGTCCATCCCAGGGAACCGTGACCGGTATTGAGGTATAGACCATTGATGGTGGTTGAGCGAGTGATCGGGCGCCCGTTGGGTGTCAGCGGTCGGAAGCCGCCCCAGCCATGGTTGGGTGACGACGCATAGTCGGCTGCCAGTGGTGCGTTGGTCCTGGCCGTGTCGAGAAGGTCGCGCACGCGCTGTTCGTCGCGCCCGGTGCGGTAGCCGACGAAGTCGGCGAAGCCGGCAATGCGAACCTGCTCGTTTATATGGCTGATCACGAAGCGGCGCCCGAAGTCGGTGACGCTGACAGAAGCGCTGTGCTCGCCGGGCTGCAACGTGACGCTGTAGCCTCTCGCGGGATAGACCGGGATCCTGATACCCAGCGGAGACAGGATGGCCGGACTCCAGCAACCCAGGCAAACGACAACTGCGTCGGCATCGACCAGACCGCGCGCCGTCGCGATGCCTTTGAATTCGTTGTTCTCGACGATGAGGCCATCGACTTCCAGGCCGAGTTCGAAGCGGCAGCCCGGTTTTGATCGCAGGTGCTCGGCCAGCGCCCTGGAGAATGCATGCGCGTCGGCCACGTCATCGTTTGGCGAGTAAACGGCGCCAACGTAGTCACCGGTCATGTGCGCTACGGCAGGTTCGATTTCCCTGGCTTCATCAAGCGACACGACATTGGCAGGGCAGCCGAGCTCGGCTTTCAGCTCACTGACGCGCCGGGCTTTTTCCAGGTCACCCGGATGGCGCAGCAGAACCAGCTTCCCGGCTTCGCGAAAGCTGAAGTCGCCTTCGATGTTGTTCCTCAATTCATCGAGCAGCTGGTTCGAACGCGCAGCAAGCTTCAGATTCTCGAGTGTGTTGGCGGATGCGCTTCCCCTGGTGCACTCGCCAACAAACTCGAGTCCCCAGCGAAGGAAGTCGCGTGACAGCGGTGGCCGCACCCGGATCGCGCGGTCGGCTCCTGCGAGCAAGGCAGGCATGTGCAACAGGAAGGCGGGACTCGCCATGGCATCCACGTAGCTGTAGCTGAGTTGTGCTCCGTTCGCATAGCTGCACGCGGCAGCGACCTCGTTATCACGATCGATGATCGTGACATCGTGGCCAGCTTCGCTCAGGAAATGGGCAGTCGTCACACCAACGACACCAGCGCCCAGGACGGCAACGTGCATGAAGTTCCCTGTGTTGTTCTTTTGAACGGGATACTACTGGCACGACCGCACGCCCGGCCAAGTCAGATTTGCCCTGTGGTTATAACCGCGACCTATGAGGTCAAATGATCTGCCACAACTTGACGAATGTGCTCAATGAATCGCTTGCCGAGAATCGATGGGGGCATCGAGTCAGACGTAATGACATCGATCGCGTATTGCAGCGGCGGATCGATTGGCCAGCAGCGAATGTTTTCTCCGCTGGTGGGTCGCGCCGTGACCGAGTCGATGATGGATACGCCGCTGCCGCGCGCGGCATTCGCGGCTTCGAGGTAGGAGGTCAGCAACCGTCCGAGTGGCCCGCGGCTGCTGAGACCGATGAAGGGCAGGTCAGCGATATCTTCTATGCGGACCGGGCCGTCACTGCCGAGATCGATATCGGTGGGTGTGATAACAACAAATTCGCCCCGAGCGATCGTCTCCGACTTGAGACCCGGGGTCGGCACCGCGTCAAAAGCCAGGCCGATATCGATTCGTGACGCCAGCAATGCTTCGTTGATCTCGTCATGGTGCAGCGTTTCGATTTCGAATTCGGTGTCCTTGTGGCCGGCCAGGTAGCTGCTGATGGCTGTCGGCAGCAAGTCGACGCCGAAGGCCGGTGTTGCCGCGACGCGGACTTTGCCCACATCTGACGAGCGCAGGTTCTCGGCAACCTGGCGCAGCTGCTCGACATGGTCGTAGACATTCGATACGAGTCCGAACAGGCGATCCGCCTCGGGTGTGGCCACGAGCTTGCCTTTGACGCGGTCGAACAACGGGTAGCCGAGCTGCTGTTCGGCATGTGCCAGCACCTTGCTGATCGACGGCTGCGACACGTTGAGCAGTCTGGCCGCGTTGGTCATCGAGCCGCTCGTGTAGATCGCGTGAAATACCTCGATCTGGCGCAGTCGCATTGTGATTCCCCCATAGCCTGTAGCTATAGACTAGACTTTTCGCGGACAATTTTCATTTGAAACTATGCGTTGGCTATAACTCCCGGCTATACCGGGGCATATGAAATGATTTGCCTGCAACGTCCGGCATTGCTAGTGTCGGGGAAGCGCAGTATCGCGCCGGGACCGGCCACAGAAGCCGGCAATTTGCAGGGGAGAAATCATGTATTGCGAATCCATTTTTGCGCGCGGTCGTAGCCGCCTGAGCGCGCTTTTTGCTGTTTTCCTGGTGCTGCCATTCGCGTCCGGTACCGCGTTGGCGCAGGACGACGAAAGTGATGATGAAGAGCAGATCGAGGAAATCGTCACCGTCGGTTCGCAGATCAAGGGCGCGGACATTCGCGATGCCCTCGCGGTGTCTGTTGTGACGGCTGCCGAGATCGAGGAGCTCGGTGTCGACTCCGGTGACGACCTGCTCGAGTTTATGGCCGAGCAGGGCCAGAACTTTTTCTCCAACGCAGATACCTTCGCTGGCAGCGTCAACTCGGCGCGCGGCGACGTCGGTGCGTACAACCTGCGCAACCTCGGTACGGGCAACACGCTGGTACTGCTGAATGGCCGGCGCATGGTCAACATGGCCACGTACCAGACCGAGCTCTCGGGCGGCAGCTTTGTGCCGGTCAATTCCGTGAACTCGCAGTCATTGCCGGTGTTCGGCATTGAGCGCGTCGAGGTGCTGCGGGACGGTGCGTCGGCCATTTACGGCGCCGATGCTGTCGCCGGTGTCGTCAACTATGTCATGAAGAGTGATTTTGACGGCCTGACGTTGCAGGCTCGCTACGTCGACTACGAAGGCCTGACGCGTAATGACGCCAAGTTCACGTTCGAGTGGGGCAGGAATTTCAATGATGGCCGCACCAACCTGAGTATCTTCGGCAGCTATTACGATCGCAAGCCTGTCAAGGCAGCGGACGACAAGAAATGGCGCGACTCGGACTTCCGGCGCCTGATTCCCGAGAACAGTCCGTTCGCGGGCGATACCTCGTTCCGCCGCGACAGCATCAACTCGCTGTTCGGTCAGTACGACGTTCGCACGAGCGTGTCCGGATTTAGCGACCCGAACAATTTCTTCGACGGATCCGGCGAGTTCAACACCTACCCGCTGGACAGCGAGAATTGCGACTTCTTTGATCCGCAGTACCCGAATGTCTGTTTCGTAGCCGACGGTAACAATATTACCCGCTACAACATGAACGAGGAGCGCTGGATACTTTCCGAGGCAAAACGCACCAATGTGTTCGCCTTCCTGACCCATGAGTTTGGCAATGGTATGGAGAGTTTCACAGAGGTCTCGGCCTACATATCTGACACCTTGCAGCAGCGCGAGCAGGCAGCGAAACTCAGCGCCGTCGCCAAGTATCGCATCGCGGCCGACGCTTACTGGAACCCGCTCGGGGCCGTGGGCACCTCCGCGCGCCTGCCCGACAGCATTATCGGTCCCGATATCCCGGTCGAGGGCCTCGAGCTCGAGATCGACAACTACCGTTCGACTGAAAACCCGCGCAGGGTATACAACGACGGAGAGACCTACCGCTTCCTGACCGGTTTGCGCGGCCAGGCCGGCGACTGGGATTGGGAAGGCGCAGTCTCCTGGTCGCGTGCCGAGAAAGAAGACATTACCAAGGACCGGATTTCCAACACCTTGTTACAGGAGGCGCTGAACGATCCGACGCCTGCCGGATACAATGTCTTCGCCGGCGGCGTGGATTCCAACGTCGAGCGCATCTATGTCGATGTCTTTCGCAAGAATGCCACCGAGCTGACCACGGCGGACTTCAAGATGTCGAACGCCGAATTGTTCGACATCTGGGCCGGTCCGGTCGGTTTCCTGGCTGGCATCGAGTGGCGTGAAGAGTACTTCGAGGACGATCGTGACCCACGCCTCGACGGCACTATCGAGTTCGTCGACAGTTCCGGCGACGGTTTTCCGATCGTGTCCGACGTGCTCGGCTCCAGCCCGACTGCGGACAGTGAAGGCGACCGCGAAGTGTTCTCGGCCTTCGTCGAGTTCCAGGTGCCGTTGCATGAGCGGCTCGATGCGCAGTTTGCAGTGCGTTACGAGGACTTTTCGGATGTCGGCGAAACGACGGTCGGCAAGGTCGCGATGGGCTGGCGCCCGTGGGATCCGTTCCTGATTCGCGGTTCCTGGTCCGAGGCTTACCGGGTGCCAAACCTGGTGACTGTCAATGAGAGTGGCGTGGCACGTTCGAACTTTGTCGATGACCGAGTCTGCGAATACGTGTCGAGTTTCGATGTCAACGAAATCGTTGACTGGAGCTGCAACTACGGTGTGCAACGTGCGGCCGGCGGCAGCAAGGATCTCGTTGCCGAGGAGTCGGACAACACGTCACTGGGTGTCGTCTGGGACATCACTGACAGCCTGACCGTCACCGTGGACTGGTGGTCAATCGAGAAAGATAAAACGATCGGTTTGTTTGGTGAGGAAAACCACACAGCGCTGGAGCTGCTGGGCCTGATCCAGGCCGGAACGGGCAGTTGCCCGACGACCGGTGGGCCGAGCATCGGTAATGAGCGAGTGATTCGCGAGGATCCCTATGATCCTGCGTCCGATGAGGCTTCGTTCTTTGCGCTGGCAGGGATCTGTAATACGGGCGAGGCCGTTCGTGTCAATGACACCTACGCCAACCTCGATACGCGCAAGATCAGAGGTCACGACATTGGTGTTTATTACGAAAAGGATACCGGCATCGGCGATTTCAATTTCCGCTATCTCGGATCGAAGCTCGACGAATACGAGCAGCTCGCGAGTGGCCCGGCGCTGGCGCTGATCCAGGCGAAGGAGGATGGTGTTCTCCCCCCCGGTGTCGAAGTAGTGGGTTTTGCAAACCTCGTACGCGTGAACGGTAACCAGCGCTGGAAGCATACGGCCCGCCTGAGCTGGCGCAAGGGCGACTGGGGCGCGTCAGTAAGCGGTACCAAGCTGACCGACGCAATCGAGACCCGGCCCGGGCTCGGCAGTGATGATTCGCCATGGATTGTCAAGCCGATGTCGACGTACAATATGTCGGTCGATTACCGATTCGACACGTTCGCCGATTCACGTGCACGGGCTCGCTTCGGCATTATCAACTTCACGGATGCCCGGGCGCCATTGGCGAGCAAGTGGTTCGGTTACTTCTCGGACATGCACCGCGACTACGGCCGCGCGTTCTACCTTGACCTGCGCCTCGACTTTTAATTGAAAGACGAGCGCTACCAGAAAATCGGCAGGGCCCTTGGCCCTGCCGTTTTCGTTCTGATGCTGGCGACGGAACGCTGGCAGGATGCGATGGACCCGCTGGCCTGGCGCGCGGCCGCGGTGGGCCTCTGGATGGCCATCTGGTGGGCGACCGAGGCGTTGCCTGTCGCGGTGACCGCATTCATACCACTCGTGATTTTCGAGCCGCTGGGCATCGCGACGATCCGCGACGCAGCCTCGCATTACGCAAACCCGATTATCTACCTGTTCCTGGGCGGATTCCTGATGGCGCTGGCGCTCGAGCGCTGGAACCTTCACCGTCGCATTGCGCTGGCAATTCTTGACAGGACGGGTACGGAAGGGCGGCGCCTGATCGGCGGTTTCATGTTTGTCTGCGCCATGCTCAGCATGTGGATGACAAACACGTCGACGACGATGATGCTGTTGCCGATCGTGCTGTCGGTGATCGCCGTAATCCGCGACAACGTAACCGACCTGTCGGACAAGGCCCGCGATGACTTCCAGATTGCCATGCTGCTGGGCCTGGCTTACTCGGCAAGCATCGGTGGCCTTGCAACGTTGGTTGGCACACCGCCGAATGCCTTACTGATCGGCTACCTTGCCGAGAATTACGGCCTCGAAATCAGTTTTGCCAGGTGGATGAGCGTCGGTATCCCGGTGACGACGGTGATGTTGCCTGTTGCCTGGTTGGTGCTGACCCGTTTCCTGTTCCCGGTCAACGTGCCGGCCAGCGATGCGGTTAGACGTCACCTGCATGAGCTGCGCGAGGAACTGGGCCCGATGACGACGCCCGAGAAGCGTGTTGCGGTGATTTTCCTGGCTGTGATTTTTTGCTGGATGCTGCGCAGGCCGTTGACACAGATGCTTGGCCTGACTGGTGTGTCCGATGCAGGCGTCGTGATGACTGCTGGCATCCTGCTGTTCCTGTTGCCGAGCGGCGACCAGAGCCAGCTGCGACTGATGAGCTGGGACTACGCCATTCGATTGCCATGGGGCGTATTGATACTCTTTGGCGGCGGCCTGAGTCTCGCGGCGGCCGTATCCAATACCGGGCTTGCGTTATGGCTCGGCGAGAGCCTGGCTCCGTTGAACGCATTCGGACTGGCCGTACTCGTCGTTGCCGCCGTCGCGCTGGTGATCTTCCTCACCGAGTTGACGAGCAACCTCGCCACGACGGCGACGCTGCTGCCCGTGATGGGCGCCATCGCGGTCCAGGCCGGGTTGCCGCCGCTGTACCTGACCGTCCCGATCACAATTGCCGCGAGTTGTGCTTTCATGCTGCCGGTTGCAACGCCGCCGAATGCCATCGTGTTCGCGACCGGCCAACTGACGATCCCGCAAATGGTTCGTGCCGGTTTTGTACTCAACATCACAGGAATCATCATTGTTTCACTCATTGCCCTGTATCTCGCGCCCAATGTACTGGTCTAGGTTCTTAATTCTCCTGCTGTTCGCCGGCTGCTCGCAGCCCGATCCGTTTGACGTGCTGATTGTCGGCGGCGACGTCTATTCGGGGCGTGACGAAGCCCCCATCGTGGCAGACGTCGGCATTCGCGGTGATGGCATTGCCGCGATAGGGGATCTCGATGGTCACGATGCCGAGTTGCGCATCGATGCCAGCGGGCTCGCCGTCACGCCGGGCTTTATCGACATACACAGCCATGCCCTGCGTGAAAATGAAGAGCGCAGCGGCATTTTCCTGTGGCCGGACGCGGAAAACCTGGTCCGCCAGGGCGTGACGAGCGTCATCGGTGGTCCGGACGGCAATTCGCCATTGCCGATCGGCGAATACTTCGCGCGTCTGCAAGAAAACCCTGCGGCCATCAACTTCGGCACGTTCGTCGGGCAGGGGTCGGTGCGCGGCAAGGTCGTCGGCGACGATGACCGTCCTGCAACCGACGAGGAACTGGACCTGATGCGCGAGGAAGTCCGGACAGCGATGGAAGAGGGCGCGTTCGGGTTGTCGTCGGGGCTGCTGTATGCGCCCGGCAGTTTCGCCACCGCGGAAGAGGTCATCGAGCTGGCGAAAGTCGTAAGGCCCTACGGCGGTATCTACATAAGCCACATGCGCAACGAGGCGCTGGGGCTGCTGGATTCAGTTGCGGAGACGATCCGGATCGGTGAAGAAGCCGGCATCCCGGCGCAACTGACACACCACAAGGCCATGGGTGAGCCCATGTGGGGTAAATCGACGGAGTCGCTGGCGATGGTCGACGCTGCGATCGCCCGCGGCGTCGATGTATCTATTGACCAGTATCCGTATCCCGCGTCGTCGACCGGCCTCCCGGCTGTATTTCCGCGCTGGAGCCTGGACGGCGGTAATGCTGCCCTCAAGGAACGGCTCGACGACCCGGAGCAACGCGCCCGCGTAAAAGAGGGCATCGTCTTCGCGCTGATCAACGAACGCGGCGGTAATGATCCGTCACGCGTCGTGCTCGCAGACTGTGCCTGGGACCCATCCCTGAACGGGCTGAACCTGAGCGATGTCTTGCGACAGCGCGAGATCGAAGTCAACATCGAAAATGCCGCCGAATTGATCATGGACCTGCAGTATGCAGGAGGGTGTGCGTGTGTTTATCACGCCATGTCGATGGAGGACGTCGATCGCATCATGCAGCACCCGGCAACGATGATCGCGTCCGATGGCGGCATTGAAGCGCCGAGCGATCGCCGGCCGCACCCCCGGAACTACGGCACATTTGCGAAGGTGTTGGGCGAGTTTGTTCGTGAGCGAAAGGTGCTGTTATTACAGACAGCGATTCACAAGATGACGCAGTTGCCCGCCGACCGCATCAACCTGGCGGACCGTGGTCGCATCGAAGTGGGCGCGATCGCCGATATTACTGTGTTCGATCCCGACACGATCGTCGACAAGGCAACGTTCGACGATCCGCATCAATATGCCGAGGGCGTCCACTATGTGTTCGTCAACGGCGAATCCGTGCTGCTGGACGGGGAAATGACCGGCGCGCGGCCCGGCAGGGTACTTCGCTCTACTCGGCATTAGGAGCGGCGAGCATGACCCGCATCATCTCCTCGGCGAACACGGGCGTGTATTTGTGGATCGCCTCGCGATCCACTTCGTCGCCAATCTCGTAGGTGATGGCCGGAATTCCGTAGCGGGCGAAGAAATAATTCTTGGCGTTGTCAAGGTCTGAGGGCGGCCGCGGATCATGGGTGAAATCAAAGTCGATACGCTCATCGACCCGGGACATCCACCGTGTCGCGAACAGCTCGGGATTTGTATTGTCCTCGGGCACCTGCGTGTAGAAGGTCATCGTTGGCGACATCTTGGTGGCATGAAAGTCGAGCATCAGGCGCGGCGTCACTCCACGTTCCTCGAGCCCATTCAGGACTTTCGCGACGCCCTGCGTTTCAGGCTGCGTGAACGGCCCCCAGTCGCGATTCAGGTCCGTGAGGCCGGCGTTGTGCCGGGCATTACCGTTGGCAACACCATCCGGGTTGATCAGCGGCACGATGAGCAACATGTAACGCTGGCGAAACTCGCGCGCGAGTTTCGAAGTGCCGAGCACAACGTTGACGAACTCCCGCATGGCGATTGCGCCCGGAACTTCCACCGGGTGCTGCCGGCCAATCAGCAGAATCGCTTCAGGTTTGTCGTCACTGCTTGCCATGCGAATTGAACGTCCCTGACTACTTTCGCCGATCACCGCGGTTTCCAGGTCGAAGTGTGCGTCAAGCTGTGCAAACCAGTCGTCGTACCAGGCCTGCGTCAGGAGTTCCTGTGCCGATACCCAGGTTCCACGTTCGTCGACGTCGAGTCTCAATGTCATCGATTTGCCGACTTCGCTGCGCTCGACGTCGTCATCCCCGGCGCGCGTCCATGTCTTGCCATCGCGGCTCAGCTTGGGCCAGAAGCGCGCATACGAATCCGGAAAGTGCATGACAACTTCGACCGAACGGGAATCTCGCGCGGCAATTCGGAATGCAAACCAGGCGAATGCCGAGTCGACCTTGAAGTCCTCGTTTCGAAATGTCAGTTCTGCAGCATTTTCCGACGTAAACTTGCACTGGTCGAGCCGGCCGCCATCGAAGCGAGCATCGATCGACAGCGTCGTATTCTCGCAGTAGCTGTTAGCGCCGGCCGGTATCGCCAGCAATAACAATACGAATGTCAGGACATATCGGAGCATGGATTGAATAGTACTGGTAACAGATTGCTGTGGGTACTCTTGTCGATTGTCGTGCTGTCGAGCTATGCCGCGGCGCTCGTGCAGACCGCCGGCGGGATGGTGCAGGTCTATGACATCAAGATCCCGACTCAAAACGGCCAGTGGGTCGTGGGCGACCTGTTCAGGCCGCGCTCGGCGACCAGTGACAACCCGGCGCCGCTCGTTGTCGTTGTGCCGGGGTTCCAGCGCTCGAAAGAGGCGTTGTCGAATGTAGCGATTGAACTCGCGCGCCGTGGCATCGTCGCAATTTCTATCGATCCCTATGCCCAGGGCGGCTCGAGTGTATCGATGAGCCGTATCGCTGCGACAACTGAAGGCTATGGCATGTTCGCCGTCGTCGACTATGCCGCCGACACGCCCAACCTGAACTACATCGACAAGGAAAGGATCGGCGCGACCGGACATTCCGCCGGCGGCAACGCCGCCATTCGCGGAGCGAACTTTTTTGGCCGCGAAGCACAACGCACGGGCCTGCCCAGCAAGCTGCACTCGGTATTTGTATCCGGCTATGTGCTGACGTTGACCGACGAGGTGCTGCGCGACGTGCAATCAAATATCGGCGTCAGCTACGCGTATTTCGATGAAGGCGCGTACCGCAACGAACTGAAGAATGCTGACATGCGCATCGCGCCCGAGGCGTTGCGCGTCATCAACCTCGGCAGGGAGCCCGGGGTGCCGGAGTACATGCAGGTGGAACTCGGCAAGTACTACGGAGACCTCGAGAACCGTACGCTGCGCGTAGTGCACAACGAGCGCATCCTGCATCCGTTCCAGCCTTACATCATCGAAGCGACCGCGAACCAGGTCGAGTATTTCGAGAAGGTTTTTGGCCTCGACACGGGACTGTCGAGCCGCGACCAGGTCTGGTACTGGAAAGAGCTGTTCAGCCTGCTGTCGCTGGTGGCGGCTGTCATCATGGTGATCCCGCTGGGGCAGGCGTTGCTGCGCCTGCCGATGTTCGCATCGCTCGTGCATCCCGTGCCGCCGCCGCTGCCAGGGCCGACGGGGCGAGGCAGAGCCTGGTTCTGGGGTTCATTCACGGCTGCCGCGCTGATCGCGTGCTTTTCCTACATACCGATGGCGGAGTTGTCGCAGGTCCTGTTTGTCGACGCTTCAACAAGGGTGAAGACCTGGTATTTCCCGCATCGCATGAACAACGCCGTCATGATGTGGGCCGTGCTGAACGGCACTATCGGCTTCCTGATGTTCTGGCTCACTTACCGCTTCCACGGCCGCAAGCATGGGGTCGTGCCAGCGATGTGGGGAAGTCGGATCAGCGGCAGCGAGATTTGGCGGACCGCCAGCCTGGCAGGTTTGCTTTTCGCGTCCTACTACCTGCTCTTATTTGTGATGTACTGGATGTTCCACGTCGATTACCGCTTCCTGTTCATGGGCGTGCGGACCTTCCGTGCGGAGGAATTGTGGTTGCTCCTGATGTACGTGCCGTTCTTCTTCATCTTCTTCCTGTCGAGTTCGTTGCGTGTCAACGCGGCGTTGCGAACAGAAGGACAACCCGAGTGGAAAGGTATGCTGCTCGGCGGTATCGGAAACTCGATCGGCCTGTTCCTGATCGTCATCGTGCAGTACGTGACGTTCTGGCGGACCGGAACGGTCTACTGGACCGATGGCTGGTTGTACGTGAACCTGCTGTTCGCGGTCGTACCGATGATGTTCGTGCTGCCGTATTTCAATCGCTACTTTTTCAGGATGACAGGCAGGATCTATCTCGGGCCGATGGTGACCTGCCTCGTGTTTATCATGATCCTGCTGACGAATACCGTCGTGTACCTGCCATTGTAAACAAAAGCCCCTGCGACTTTCGACGCAGGGGCAGTCATGGCAAGTGTCTACATCTCGAACATGATTTTTGCGAAGAATGAATCTGCATCCCAACGGTCGGCAAACTGCCGATCATAAGTAAAGCTCATGACCCAGTTTTGTCGCGCCAGGATGTCGAGCCCGAGTGAGACGCTTGTGTAGTTATCGTCAACGAACAGTACTTGCGTGAAATCCGGCACGCTGTCCGGCGCGCCAGCCAGCCTTGCGTCGATTTCGTTGCGCGTACCGCTGTGAATGTGTGTGTAAGCGGTGCGCAGGAATGGCCGGTACCGCACGTCGTTGCGAGTCGAGATTTCGCCGCCGAGGCGAACATCGAGGCTCGACGTGACGTAGGCATCGTCTGTGCCTTTGACCTGCAATGCGGTCGGGCCACCGTTGGCTTCGTCAATGCGGTCGCCGTTGACGTCGGTCCAGCCAATATCGAGCCCGGGCCGGACGAACCAGTTTTCGCGTTCGAAGCTGTAGGCATAGCCGGCATGCGCCGAGACAAAGCGAATGTCGCGATCGCCCGTCACGTAGCTGCCGTTGTAGGCATTCATCGTATAGCGATCCGTATCGAACTGGCCGCGACCCATCGTCAATGACAAGTCGTATGCATTCCTTCCGTAGCGGCCCTTGAGGATGCCGCCAAGCTGGGTTTGCGTACCGTCGCGGTCGGCGAGGTCGCGAATCTCGTATTCGGACCGCTCGAAGCCGCACCCGATGCCGCCGTGCCAATGTTGGCTCAGCGCCCTTTGGAGACCGAAGTTGATAATCGTTGCGTAGTCACTCGCAGCCGGCAGGCCATGGCGGCCTTCATACTGCATGTCGCGGCCGGACACACGTATCCAGGTGCAGTCGCCCTCACGCGAGAAGCGCAGGTCGCCATCGCGGACGGGACAGCTGTGCAGTGAGTTCTCGAAGTCGAGCGCCGAGAATAACCTGCTGAGCTGGTTTGCCGAATAGATGTGCGGACTCAGGACGTCGTATGCGCTGCCCAGTGTTGGCACGTCGGGCAGGGCGACGATGGCCTCGGTGAGGGGCATCATCATCTCCGTGCTGCCGGCGAGCTGAATGTCATTGAAATGCTCGCCCATCGCGGACTGGTTGCGCGACAGTCCTGTTGCTGCGAAGTCGACGATGTAGTGCAACATGTAGTCGGTCTCACTTGCGGCCTTCAGTGCATAGTTGATGACCGCAGAGTCGGGAACATCGAGGTCGAGACCGAAATTGCTGATGCCGCTACCACTCGAGATCAGTGTTGTCTGCCACTTGCCTGGCATCACCTTGCCGGTATCGTGCAGCAGCAGCTTGAGCGTGCCATCGAAACTCGAAACGCCACTAATGTTGAGATAGTCCCAGGCGTCGATGCCGAAGTCGAACACGACGTCAAACCACAGCGTGCCCAGGTCACTCTGCGTGAAGTCGCCGGTAACCTGGGTGACGAAGGGATTGGAGATCCCGCCCGCCGCGAAATCACCTTCGTTGAGCAACAAGTTGCCGGCACCAAGGTTGTAGAAGATGCCGGCATTGATCAGTCCGTAATTGAGAATGTGGTTCTGGCCACCACCGAGATCGACAGAGCCGATCATCATGCCATTGTTCTCGACATACTCTCCGCCGCCCAGCGACCGGATAGCATAGCCGCCAAGGCCGCCGACCGATGTTATCGTGCCGCTGTTGAAAACCGAGTTGTCGCCGCCACCAGCAACCATGAGTCCGGCGCCTTGACCGGAACCTCCCATCACGGTGCCGCCACCCAGCGTGACCGTGATGTCCCCATTGCCGCTTGCGCCACCGCTGTGGGCGAAGACGCCGTATGAGTGTTCGCCAAGTGTCCAGACCGATCCGTCCAGCGTGATGTCGACTGTTCCGGCTTCACCCTGGCCAGCCGCGCTCTGGCCGAAAATGCCATGAGCACCGGTTCCGAGGGTCTGTATATTGCCGGCGTGATTGATGATGACGTTGCCAGCATCACCTGCGCCGCCGACGCTGCCTGCGAAGCTAAAGCCGGCATCGGTGTCGATCAGGGCATTGAAAATTGCGTCGCCCACTTCGTTGTTGATGATGCCGTGCGGGTTGAAGAAACCGGCGAGGCCGCCGCCACCGGCGACGCTCTGGCCGACAACGCCCATCGCAAATTCGCCTTCCGTCAGCACTACGCCGTTGCTGTTGAGCGTGACATCGCCGCCGTCACCGCCAGCGCCGCCGCTGCCCTGGAACGTCATTTCGATCGTTGTCAGGCCAGCGATATCGTCGAGAACCGGAATGTCGACCGGCAAATCGGTATTCGAGAATTCGAATGTCGCCGCGCTGCCGCCGGATCCGCCGCCGCCGCCAACACTCTGTGCAACGATGCCGTGTGAGAAGGCGCCACTTGTCTTGATGCCACCCTCATTGGTAACGACAACGTCGCCGCCGTTGCCACCGTCGCCGCCGGTGCCGCCAAAGACGAGCGTGACATCGAGACTCATGAGGTCGAGCAACGAGATGAAGTCCATCGGGTCAGCGCTGAGATCGACCTGGATGACCGTTGCATCGCCGCCGGCGCCGCCAGCGCCACCAATGCTTTGTGCCATGACACCAACCGAGAAGTCGCCTTCGGTGATTACGGTGCCCGTGTTGCCGACTTCGACGTAGCCACCGATCGCTCCTTCGCCGCCGTCACCGCCGATCGCCAGGTCAAATGACATGTCCGGCGTCGGAATGAAATCTTCCGGCGAAGTCGGGGGAGGCGTAAGCGACAGTGCGACTGTTGTTGCGTCGCCGCCAAATCCACCGCCGCCACCAACGCTCTGCGCGAAGACTCCGTTTGACCAGTCGCCCTTTGTCCATATTGCGCCGGAGTTATCGATGGTTACCGTGTTGCCGATGCCGCCAAGACCACCCGAGCCGCCGACGCCCACGGTGCCGGAAAACAGGGCGTCGAATGCGATCTGGATATTGTTGGCATTGCCGCCGCGGCCGCCGCTGCCGCCGACGCTCTGAGCGAAGATGCCGTTGGCCATGAAGCCGCTTGTGATAATCGTGCCGGAGTTACTGATATCGACGACTCCGGCCTGGCCGCCCCCGCCGCCGCGACCACCGACCGCGACATTCACGTTGATTGCCGGGATCTCGACTTCTTCGATCTCGACCGGGAACGCCAGTGTTGCTGTTGTTGCGCTGCCGCCCGCACCGCCGCTACCGCCAATGCTTTGCGCAAAGACACCATCGCTGTTGGTGCCTTCGGTATAGATGGTGCCTTCATTGTCGACGTTGACGTCCTTGCCATCGCCGCCTTCGCCACCGCTGCCGCCAACACCAACGGCAATTGCAGCCCCACCTGCGATCGCACCGCTCGTGGCGCTGCCGCCGTTGCCGCCGCCTCCGCCAACGCTTTGTGCGAATACGCCGGCCGCATTGTCGCCGTAGGTTGCGATCAGGCCCTGGTTGAATACATTGACGATTCCGCCGTCGTTGCCGGCGCCACCGGCGCCTCCTACAGATGTCGCAACCGAGACGATGCCTCCCGTACCGGAAATGGCGGAGCCACCATTGCCACCACCGCCGCCGACACTTTGTGCGAAGATGCCGATCGCATTGTCGCCGAGCGTCATTAACGCACCCTGGTTGATGACATCGACCTGGACAGCGAGGCCACCTGCGCCACCACCGCCGCCGAGGCTGACGCCGGCCGAAATCGCACCGACCGAGACTGATCCGGCGAGACCGCCATTACCGCCGCCACCGCCAATGCTCTGGGCCGCGATACCGATCGAAGAATCCCCGCTCGTTGTGATCGTGCCGCCATTGTCGACGAGTACGTCGCCACCGTGTCCACCACCGGCCCCTGCGCCACCGATTGCGACGCTCAGATTGAGACCAGCGCCCCCGGCGCCCGCAATGGCTGCGCCGCCGTTACCGCCACCGCCGCCAATGCTTTGCGCAACGATGCCGTAGGAATTGTTACCGCTTGTGTCGATCGTCGTGTCCGACGTCGTGATCACCTCGACAAGGTCGCCTGCGTCACCACCACCTGCACCATCACCGCCAAGTGCGATTGAGAGCTGCATGCCCATGTTGGCCGGCAGGGCGCCCGTGATGGCCAGGCCACCATTACCGCCGCCACCGCCGATGGACTGCGCATGTATTCCGTGTGAGTCGTCGCCGCTCGTATCGATGTCGCTGCCGTCGGCAAGGACGTGAACATTGTCACCGTCGCCACCCAGCGCGCCGTCGCCACCTACCGCAACGCTTAACGCCGGCGAAATAGAAACGGCGTCGCCGCCATTACCACCGCCGCCGCCAATCGATTGCGCAAAGATCGCGGTCGAGCGGTCGCCAGATGTCATGACCGTCCCGGAATCTACGACAGTCACGACGTCCGAGTTACCGCCCGAGCCTCCCTGGCCACCCACGGTGAACCAGCCGCCGGCGCCACCGCCGTCGCCGCCGCCGCCGCCGATCGATTGCGCGAAAACAGCGTAAGAATCGTCGTTGCGCGTCTCGATCGTGCCGCTGTTGTTGACCGTGACCTCGGCGCCATCGGATTCGCCGCCACCTTTGCCACCGACGGCATAAATACCGCCCGCATCACTGCCGGAACCAGCGCCGGCACCCACGCTGAGGGCGTAAATGCCATGTGAGCGGTGCCCTGTCGTCAGGATCGAACCGTGGTTATCTCTCGGGGCTATGGGTCGTAATAGAGGACTCGGTGCCGAGGTTGACCTGAACGTCGCCGCCGTTACCACCGTCGCCACCTTCGCCGGCATCCGATGCAATGAGACCGAACCAGCCACCACCCTTGCCGCCATTGCCACCGCGACTTACCGCCGAAATGCCATGATTACCGGCCTCGGTGCCGTTGACGGTAATGACGCCATTATTGTTGACGGCAACCGAACCGGCGTTGCCGCCGGACTTGCCGTCCCAGCACCAGGTTGCGATCAGGATCGAGAAGCAGCCGCCATTGCCGCCCTGGCCACCCTGTGACAGCACAGCAATTCCGCTGGCGTCGGTTGTGCTGACCGATGCTGTACTGGTCACCGTAAGGCCGCCGGTCACCGTGCCGCCGGGGTTGACGCTCGTGTCAATCAAGAGATCTGCAAGCTCCCCGCCAGAGTACGTCGTATCGCCGATTGTGTAAGTGGGCGGTTCACCGGCGTTCTCCTGGATGTAATCACCTTCGTAGAGCATTGGTGTTGTGCCGTCTTCCGACACGACATAGATGTCGGGCGTGTCTTCATCGTCATCGTGATCCCAGGCGATGGTTTCGTATTCGGTATTGATGCCTGTGCCGATCCCGGCTCCCCCGATCTTGTACAGGGAGATTCCGGGTATGCCGGGCGTAACAACTGTCTCGCCAGCCTCATCGTCACCGACGGTGAGCTGTGTGATTCCGGTTGTGTTGGCATTAACCGCAAGTCCGCCGGCAGGCACATCCGTGCAAGTCGCCGTGTCGCCGTTGACGTCGCAGGTCGGCTCGCCTGCGGCCGGGGCCGCGATCAGCAGGGTTAGCAGTATCGCTCCGCCGATGATGTACCAGTGCGGAATTTCAAAATGGGATTCTTGATTCTTTTGGACGTAGTTGATCCTGCGCCGCCGGTAGTAACCGGTATTGGCGCGAACGTGACGAGTGGCCATCATGCTCTCCGAGCAATAGAAGACAGGCCGGCAACTCTTCGCCGGCTCTAATTCGGCCTTGGGACGCTCAGCCGAGAATCAATTCAGGGGATTCTCGTATTGACGGGGAGCTTGGGTGGGCGCAAATTTGACACGTAAGTAGCGAGCTGCGTCGCCCGCTGGAGGGAGTTCCTGCAGGCGGGCCGTTATGAGAAGCCGGGCCGCAGCACGTTCTTGTCCATGTCGCGCTGCAGTGATGTGGCCATCATGCGCGAGCTCTTGAGAAACAGGAATCCATACAGGAAACCGCTTATGCCGCCGGCGACGTGGGCCAGTACGTTGATCGCGCCATGATCGTCTGTGGCGAACAAGCGGTAAATGTCTCCACCGATGTACCAGGCTGCGAGCATCCAGCCCGGCACCGCGACCGAGCCGACGAGGACGATGAGCCAGTAGTAGCAACGTATTCGTCCTCTCGGCAGCAGGTACGCGTACATGCCCATCATTCCCATTACAACGCCCGACAGGCCCAGCGTCAGGTGATGGTTGTCGGCAAGCTCGGACACGAGAGAGTCTGCGACGCCGATAATCAGCGAATTGATGATGATGAATACGAAAAACGCTACCGGACCGACAAGCGCCTCGACCGTTGCTGCGAACGCAAAGAAGAAGATCAGGTTGAAGATGATGTGGCCCCAGTCACCGTGCGCGAAGCTCGATATGATCATGCGCCACACGTTCCAGGAGGTCGTGTCATACGCATAATTGTTGCCGGGGTCATCTTTGACGATTGACCGGAAGTAGCGCAGCTCGTCGGTCAGCATCTGCGAAACGTATTCGCGCGAATCCTCGGCACTGAAGCCGGAGAGAGGCTTGATCGAAGCAGCGATCTCGGCGATATCAGCCGCTTCGTCGTCGGACAGGCTCAGGTGGTACATGACCTCGCCACAGAAATCGGCGCGTTGCTGCTCGGCGACGCGAGTCATGATCATTTGCGTGAGGTGGCTCTGCGGCTTCGCGCAGTAGCGGTCGATCGACAGGCTGAAATCTCGCCAGTCGCTTTCCTGCTTCAGGAAGACGCCAATGCAAACCAGGCAGACCAGCACCGTCAGTACTGGCCAGGCAGGTAACTTGAAATCGGCTTTAACGGGCAGGAACATTCGCGGAGCCTATCAGGCCCCTTTCGGTGAGACGCGGACCTGGTTCAAAGTCCGGTCTAGTTGTTCTTGGCCCCCTGTGCAATCCACAAACGTACGGTTTCTATCTGCTCTTCCGTCAGCGAAACGCCGCGACCTTCCGCCAGCGCATCATCGGTGTGCGGCGGCATGTGAATCTCCGGCGCCGTCTTGTGGGCGACGACCAGGTACAAAGAACTCGATTCAGGACTACCGGCAACGACGACAGGACCGAATTTTGTTCCTTTCATGAGCGAGTCGTAGGTCTCGAGGCTGAATCCACTGTTGAGATACCCTTCGGAATTCTGGTCGTGGCAGGTGAGGCATGACCCGACAATCAGCGGTTCGATGTCGTCAGCAAAGCTTACCTGGCGCTCGCAGCCGGTGAGTCCTGTACACAGCAGGATAAATCCGACGGGTACTAATCTGGTTAAAGTCATGACGCTTCTCCCGATACTTTCAGCAAAGCCGGGGTAAATTGCCCCGGCTTGCGGTTAATGGCTACTAGAACTGGTAGCCAAGGTTCAGTGCATACACCCACGGGTCGATCTCAATGGAACCGAGTTTAACCTTGCCGGGTACGCCGGGTCCGCCGATCGAGACATCCGTATCGATATCCATCCAGCGAATGTCGAAATTGACAACTGTCCGATCACCAATCGCCCAGTCGCCGCCGATTTGCGCGGCGATGCCGAACGAGTCATCGAGATACAGTTTATCGGTTTCTTCATCCTGCATTTCCGATACGAGCTTGGAATCAAAAAACGTTGTCCAGTTGAGCCCGACGCCGACGTAAGGTTTGAATGTCTTGTCCGGCGCAAAGTGATATTGCACGGAAACGGTCGGGGGAAGCTGCTTCGTATCTGCGATTTTTGCCGACTGTGGGCCTTCGCCCAGGTCCATCGTTGCCCTGATGTCGTGCTTGAACGGCAAGGCTGCGAGGACATCCAGTGCCCAGTTCTCGTTGAACATGTAGGTACCCGTCAGGGTCATGTTCGTGGCATTTTCTACCGAGACGTCGATAGTATCGACATCGTCCGTGAATGTCATGACATGGCTCTTGACGTCGACCGTGCCTACGCCGCCGCGGAGAACGAAAGTTCCGGGTTCGTAGGCAAATGCCGGTGCTGCTATCACAGCAAGTACGCCGGCTGCTACAAGCGATTTAGTGTAGATCTTCATGATGACGTCCTTTGCCCTTTGCATGGGACAATTACCACGCCGCCTCCGCGGCGACGGGCCGTACGTGCCCGCGTCCATTACGTCAAGACACGCATACCTATTTCAAGTCAGGGGATATACCTAGCGGCGGAACGCCAGCAGGCCGGTCGACAAAGCGGTACCCGTCAGAATGACGGCCCCACCGGCGATCATCGATGCGCTGATTTGCTCGCCGATAAACAACGCCCCGAAGATCACCGCGAATACCGGGATCAGGAACGTCACGGTGATGGCCCTGGTCGGACCGATATTGGCAATGAGCCGGAAATAGAGCAAAAAGGCAATCGCCGTGCAAAGGACCCCGAGGAGGACAGCCATGATCCATCCTTCGAATGAGGGGGACGCGGCGGGCCACAGCCAGAACGATACAGGGAGCAGCAGAGCCGACGCCGTGACCATGCTGCCCGCAGATACGGCGGTCGGGCTGACGCCGGCGAGCTGCTTCTTGGCCAGCACGGCGGCGAGGCCATAGAAAAATGCGGCCAGAACCGAGGCCAGGATTGCGATCGCCATCCCTGAGCTGACGACCAGTTTGTCCCAGACGAGCAACACGACGCCGGCAAAGCCGATAACCAGCCCGCTGCTGCGCGCCAGGTCCAGGCGTTCACCGAGCAGGAGCCACGCCAGCACGCCAGCAAACAGCGGCGAACTGGCGTTGATAATCGCCGACAGGCCACCCGTGATCGTCAACATGGAGTAGCCGAACAGGCAGAACGGGATCGCGTAGTGGAGAATCCCGAGCGTGGCTATGGGTTTCCAGTTGCTGGCGATCTCGGGCAACGCCTGGCGTGCCAGCGCCAGCGGCACGAGTACCAGCGACGCCAGTACGACGCGAACGGCCATCAGCGCGACGGGCCCGAATTCCGGCGCTGCGACGCGGATGAACATGAACGAGATACCCCAGATCGCGCCCAGGGCAATGAGATTCAGAAAGTCAGAAAGTTTCATGAATCGTATGGTGCCGCGGCCCGGTTTGCGAATCTTGACCGCGCGCTGACCGATTCATGACCAATCACTAGCCGTCGAGGTACTGAATGGCCTTTCTCATGTGGTCGGGGTCGGGAAGCCGGCCGATTTTCTGCGTATCGAAGATCAGCTTGACGTTGGCGATGCCGGCCTGCTGGTAGGCCTCCGAGTCGGACCGAATTCGTGCCTTGAGCTTGTCGTTGGTGCCCGTAATAAAGACGTGGCGCTTGCGCTGCAACATCTCGAGCCTGTCGGGGGGCAGGGTCTTCCACATGATCGAGCCACGCATGTAGACGGCACCGCGAAAGTCGTTGTTGGACAGCTGCGTGTTCAGCGATGGCAGGGCGGTATCGTAAGCGCTGCCAATATAGACCCGGTTCAGGTCCTTAGAGTATTGCTGCTCGATCGCCCGCAAGCCCATGACCGCGTGCCATACCTGTTTTTCCATCGTCTGCCTGGGCTCGTTCTTGTTCGGGCCGATCCAGATCAGGTTGAATTCAGTGAATACCGGTCGCCACTCGTCCGGGATGCCACCCCAGCCCCCGGGGTCGAGAAATACGAACACGCCGGCCGGGCGGGACGGATCGTAAGTCTCGGGGACAAATACCTGCCAGCGCAGGTCCTCGTCAGCCGGCACCTTGTCATTGAGAGCCAGGGCATCCTGCTCGCCCATAACCTCGATCGGTGTCTGGCTGAGGCGAAACACGCCGGTCAGGTGCTCCTGCGCGCCTGCGTGTGTCCAAGTCGCGAGTAAGGCCAGTGTCACAAGAACTCTGTTCATAGAAGTCTCCTCAGGCGCCCTATAGTACCCCGACAGGCAGCTATAATTCCGGCAGGGCCGACCAGAGGACATCATGAAAAGAGCAGGCAGTATTTTGATTTTCGCCGTTGTGGTAGCCGCTTGTAGCGGTGAGCCGCCACCCGAGCAGGCCGCGGTCGTCGAACCCGATCCGAGGGTGCTGGAGATACATGAGACGACAGTGTTCGCAGATATGCATGCACACCCGAGCCGCTTCCATCGCGAGAATGTTGAGACCATAGCGCCGGAGGAGATCCAGCTCTACAGGAACAGCCGGATCGACCTGGTCGTTGCAAACATCAGCAGTGACATGGCGTACGACGGCGAATACACCAATCGCGACGGCACCTATGTCGATGATGGGCGCTACAAGCCCGAGCCGGGCGAGGTCTATGCGCTGGCCGCTGACCGCCTCGCGCGGCTGGACAAGACAATCGAGCTGGGTTTCGCCGTGCATGCCGACAACCCGGATGCTGTGCTGGCAGCGCGCGAACGTGGCGAGGTTGCGATCATGCCGGCGCTCGAAGGCGCCGATGCGCTCGAAGGTGACATCGAGAACCTGTATCGCATGGTTGACAATGGCCTGCGCCTGATCCAGCTGGTTCACTTTCGCAACAACGAGCTGGGCCACATGCAAACCTGGCCATACTCGCCTGGCGGCCTGACCGAGTTCGGCCGCGAGGTCGTGCGCGAGGCCAACCGGCTCGGACTCATCATCGACATGGCGCACTGCAACCACGAGACGATGATGGACATCCTGGAATTGTCGCAGCACCCGGTGATCTTCAGCCACGGTGGCGTTCGCGAGTACACGGACCATGATCGTGCCGTCACCGACGACGAGATTCGCGCCATTGCCGAGCATGGCGGCGTCGTCGGCATCTGGCCGCACGGCCGCCATATCTCGGACGTAGCGGAGATGGTCGATTACATCGAACACGTCATCAATATCGCCGGCGTCGATCATGTCGGCATCGGATCGGATTTGCGCGGCATCTCCAGATATGTGACCGGCTTCGACGAGGATGCCAAGTTTCATGCCATTGCGAGCGAACTCCTGAATCGTGAGTACAGCAGCGAAGACGTCGGCAAGGTGATGGGCGGCAACTTTTTCCGCGTCTGGCAGGCGGCATCGGCTGGTGTTCCGGGGGACCTGTGAGCTACCACTCCTACGAGCCCATCGATCCGCGGGATGCGTTCTCGGTCACCGCTCGCGAAGATGACGAGAGCACACAGTCGGCGGCCGCGTCGCAGGCAGCACTGTTGCTCGCGATTCGCTCGGGCGTCCTCGGCGACACACCCACGGATGAGAAGCTGAAGGAATTCCCGTTGCCGGATACGCGCAAGCTGCGGCGTACCCGGCACCTCAAGGTTGCCGAAGCGTGCAGCAGGATCGGCGCAAGCGAAAAGGAGCTTCGGCAAGACGGGGAACCGGCGCTCGAGCAGGAGATGACACGCCTTATCCGTGACCTTTACAAGAGGCCTTGCCTCGAAGCTGCGGCCGCGCTGTTCGAGGCGGCGATGTTCAGCCCGCATCCTCTCGTATCCGTGGCCGGCGCGGCCGGCGCGCGTGAAACGACCCGGCTGCGGCCACGAATCCGCGAAAAGATAGCGCAGGGCTACGCCAGCGACGATCACCTCGCATCACGGCTGGCAGTTGCGGCAATGAGCCAGATCGGCCCGATGAACGCGATGGCGGACAGGCATGTCATTGCACAGCCGACGTCGCGCAAGCGGCGCCGCAAGTCGAATACGGCTGTCATCACGCATGGCACCTGGGCGGCGGACAGCGCCTGGTACCGGCCGGGCGGCGACTTCTACGAGGCCGTGAAGGCGAAACGCCCGGATCTGCATGTTCACGACCAGAGTTTCCGCTGGACGGGCGCTTACTCGAAGCAGGCGCGCAAGGCCGATGCGAAACTGCTGCAACAGTGGATTCCGGACCAGGGCCTGAGCGCCCCGGACTTCTTCGCTCACAGCCACGGTGGCACGGTTGCGCACCTGGCGACCCATCGCGGTGTCGAGTTCAACAAGCTGGTGCTGCTCAGTTGGCCCGTGCACAAGCGCTGGTACCCGGATTTTGCGAAGGTCAGCAAGATCATCGATATCCGTGTGCGGCTCGACCTCGTCATCATGCTCGACAGGGGACGGCAGCGGTTCAAAACGGGACGCTCCAACGTCAAGCGGCACCGCCACGGGTGGTTCAACCACAGCGCAACGCACGACCCGGGCTACTGGGACGAACACGATCTGTGGGGCAAAATATGAATCCGCTGCGCGTGCTTGCAGCCGGTTTCCTGTGGCGATGGTTCGGCGCCCCGGGCAGCGCCGATACGCTACTCGAGGCCGTAGCGGGTGACGATGAGCAGAACCGCATGCTGGCGGGCATGTCGCTGGTCAAGGCCGGGGACAGGTCCTTTGATCTCATTGAGGACCAGATCGACACGGGGCAGGCGACACCACCAGCCGTTCGCCTGCTGCCGGATATCGACCCGGGAAGGGCACGCGGTGTTCTCGAAAAAGTGTCGGAGAGTGACGGTGACCTGGTCGATACGGCGACCGAGTGCATCGACACGATCAACCGCATGGAGGCGGTCGAAGATAGCTAGGGGTAAAGCCGCCGCCCATAGCTGCCCGCAAAGAAGCGGGCGATGCGATGAATCCAGCCGTTCCCGGGGTTCTTCCAGCTTTCCGCAACGGCGATCCTGACGTCGCTCTCGCGCTTCGCCAGTACACTCTCGTTGGCAGGCGGGAACAGGTGCTGGTTACTCCAGTCGATGTGTGCCCGGTCCGCTTCGACGAACAACGAGGTCGGGACCGGAATATCGGCCCAGTTGGCGATCGCTTCAATCGTGTCGATCGGGTTCTCCGCGAGATCTTCGTAGCGGACGGTCATGTAGCGGTCACCGAGGTCGGGTTTCCATGCTTCCAACTGTCGCTGGCGGTGCAGCCAGTCGCGCGCATTCCTGATCAGCGCCGATAAGCTGCGTTTCTTCTTGTACCAGCTGCAGGCGACGGCACGCGGGTCCCGTACGAGGTTCAGCACGTAAAGGTCCACATTGGGCAGGCCGTCGAGCTCCACGGCGAAGTCGGGTGCTTTTGACGTGTCGACGAAGACCCGGGCGCCGGTGGCATCGGAAATTCGCTCCAGCACCTGTTGGTAATCGCTATCGGGTTTCACATGCCCGTAGACAGCACAATTGTGCAGGCTCGTCTCGCAGCTGCACGGGTCATTGCGCTCGAATGCGCGCTCCAGGTGGCGAAATTGCCCGAGGTTGAAGACCGAGTTGTCCTGCGTCAGCAGCAATGACAGCAGTGTGCTTCCGGTGCGGCCGGTGCCGCTGATTGCGATGACCTTGAGCTTGTCCATATACTGCGTAGGGTCGCATAAAGAGCCAAAGAATTCCTCGATGCCAGCCGCGCCAATCTTCCTCATTTGTTCCGAGCGATCAGGCTCCAACCTGATCGCGTCGATCGTCGGCGAGCATCCGCAAGTCTACTCGCACCCGCCGTACCACCTGGGTCGCGACCTGATCATGCGATTGCACGAGGTCGCTGAAGGCGGGATGTCATCGGAAGCATTGCAGGTGCTCAAGCGCAACGCCGTGACGCGCATCGCCAAGTACCGCGGCGAGGAAGAAGCAGGGCGGTTTGAAGAGTGGCTGGACAGCCAGAGCGGGATCGTGCCCAGGGACATCGCCCGCTTCGTATTCCAGGAGATGCCGCTCGAGGCGCAGGGTAAACACGCGTTCGTGAAGGAAAACAATATTCACCAGATGTTGTTCTTCCTGGTCGATTGTTTCCCGGATGCAAAGTTCATTTACCAGGTCCGTGACCCGCGGGACTTCCTTTTGTCCTGCGTGGCACGACGCAAGCGCTGGCTCGGCAACAAGTTCGGATCCATTCGCAATGCCATGAACGTCTGGCGCGACGACCAGCTCGGCGGGTTGTCGGCTTACGGCCTGCTCGGTCCCGAGCGTGTTTTCCTGCAACGCTATGAGGACCTCGTCAGTGACTTCGAGTCGACCGTGACGCGCCTTTGTGAGTTTCTCGGCCTCGATTTCGATGAACGCATGCACAAATTTCACGAGGCGGACCACGCGCAACAGCTCGCGGTGAAGGGCGGGCCGCGCGAGAACCTCGCGAAGCCGCTGATGACCGAAAACTTTCGCAAGTACCGCAAGGGTCTGTCGCGGGGCCAGGTGAAGATCGTCGAAGCCTACAACGGCGACCTGATGGATCGCTTCGGCTACCCGCGTGAATACACAGGGTTGGCCAAACCGGGTTTTTTCAGCACGCTGCGACCGCAGTTGACCGAATCGCTCGAGCGCTTCATCAACAGCGACATGCGGCCGCAGTACAAATTCGGCAACAGTCGCCTCAAGAAACAGCTCGACGCCAACGTGACGCCGCTGTGTCCGCCGCTTTGGGAAGACTGATTTGAGTTCTTACCGGGCCGCACAGCGCATCCTCGACGTCGCCAGTGAAGATCCGTCCCGTACCGCGCTGCTCATCGATCGCGAGACCTGGACTTACGGTGAACTATGCGCGGCTGCATTGACCCTGGCCGCACAGTTCCGGGCCCCGGAGCCTGGCGAGTCGCAACCGATCACAGCAGTCATGGCGCAGCGCCATGCTTCGTCCTACGTTGGCATTCTTGCGGCCAGGTTCGCGGGCCACGCCTACGTTCCGCTGAACGTCAATCATCCATGCCAACGCAACGCAACGATCCTGAAGAACTCCGGGGCAGGGCGCGTGATCTGCGGGGCGAACGCGCGTTCATCGCTGCGCGAGATCATCACGGCGGCGGAGATTAGCGACCTTCCTGTTATCGATTGCGGCGAGCGCAAACCGGATTTCGATACAACGCTTTCGAATGACATAACCGTACGGGAGCAATTGCCGGATGATCTCGCGTACATCCTGTTTACGTCCGGCAGCACCGGCAACCCGAAAGGTGTGCCGATCCAGAATGCGCAGCTCGAAGCCTACCTCGAGGCCGCCGGCACTATGGTGGCGCCACAGCCAGGCGACCGCTTCTCGCAGACGTTCGAACTGACCTTCGATTTGTCCGTGCACGACCTGTTCCTGTGCTGGGAAAACGGCGCGACGCTCGTGGTCGCGTCGGACAAGGAACTGCGCATGCCGTCGGCGTACATAAAGGAACATGGCATCACCTGCTGGTTCTCGGTGCCGTCTCTCGCGTACCAGGTACGGCTGCAGGAGGACCTCGTGCCGGGCGCATTTCCCAGCCTGCGGTCGAGCCTGTTTCGCCGACGACACTGTCCCGATCGGCAAGGCGTTTGACGACATGGAGCTGCTGGTTCTCGACAAGGACATGAAGCCGATGCCGGTCGGCCAGTCCGGTGAATTGTTCCTTGCGGGCGCGCAGCTGGCGATGGGCTACCTGAACGATCCCGAGAAGACGGCAGCGAGTTTTGTGACCCTGCCTGGAGGCCAAGCGGCGTACCGCACGGGTGACCGTGCAGTGTTTGGTGAAGATGGCAATGCGCGATTCCTGGGACGTGTGGACAACCAGGTCAAGGTGCGCGGGTTCCGCATCGAGCTCGGCGAAATCGAGGCCGCGCTGCGTTCAGCGTCGTCCGGGCTCAACGCCGTGGCGCTGGCCTGGCCGGGCGGGGCAGAGATCGCAACATCGATTGTTGCAGCGCTCGAAATCGATGACGCGGACACCTCGGCGATCCTGTCAGCTGTGTCCGAAACGCTTCCGGACTACATGCTGCCGTCCATGATTTTTTGCGTGCCCGAATTTCCGAAGAATGCCAGCGGCAAGATCGACCGCCGTGGTCTCGGTGAATTGCTGGCTGAACGGGCCCGCGTCGAGAGCGAAGCCGAAACGCCGGGCCTGTCGAAGGAGGCGTCGTTCCTGCTGAAGTCGATTCTGACGCACGCGCCATTGCTCAGCCGCAAGAACATCATGAGCGCGAAGAATCTCTTTGACGCTGGCATGGATTCGATTGCATTCATCAGTTTTACAACTGATGTCGAGCACGAGTTCGGCATGTCCCTTGACCAGGACACGGTGATACTGCTGTCGGAAATGTCGTTTGAGGATATCGTCCGGGAAGTCCGCGGCGAAACCAGCAAGCTTGTACCCGGGCAGGTGGACGACGAGAGGCTGCCTTTTTTCGACCGCATTCGAAAAGCACTTGGCATTCCGCGGCTGATACACAAGCCGCGCGCGAATCGCGCATTGCAGTTCATCGAGCGATTTGCGGGTTACCTCGAGGAGAACGGCGCACCGGACATCCTGTGCTTCGGTTCATCGGGCACGTTCCGTGCAGTCTGTCCACCGGAGTTCGAGCCCGCTGTTGCGCTAAACGCCGGTTTCCCGGCTATCAATGCCGAGGGCATGTTGATGATGTGCGAATTCATTCGCGAACAATGTGAGGCAGCAGGCGTGCGTGTCCCGCTCGTCATCTACGAATTTGACCCGATGCACATCAGCACGACGCCGCCGAGTGGCGATATCAATCTCACGAGGGACTTTTTCGAGGGCAATGTCGTGTCATTGCGTGGCAACAACACGAGCCTCGAATTCCAGTGGTTGCCGGAGACGCGTGGCGCCTGGAATGCGCCCGACGAGGCGCGCCAGAAGGAGCGCAAACCGAACTGGGTACGCAAGCGCGATCGCGTCATCGCCGGCGCCTACCTGGGCGAGATCGAGTTCGAGCCGGCGTCGGTGGATCACTGGTTCGAAGGGGCGCGCGAGTTGCAAAAAGTGTCGGACAGGATGATCTGCTTCCTGCACCCGGCCGACCGCGAGATGACCGACGAGATCGAGGACCATCACGGTGGCGACCATTTGGCCGAATTTACGGCAAAGATCGAGGAAACACTGAATATCGACGTTATCGACTGGCGCTCATTCGAACTCGACCCCGATGACTTTCTCGATATCAATCACATGAACGCGCGCGGCGGGCGCGAGAAGCTGAGTCGCCAGCTGGCCGTCAAGGTGCAGTAAGCAGCAGCCGGACGATACGGTTCGATCCCTCGTCGTCCGATTCGTTATAGCGAATCACGAGGTCCGCACGGCCATCCCCATTGACGTCGTCGGCCGTGACGAGGTCACCATTGCGCGGCAGTTTGACGACCTGTTCCGTGGCATCTTCGCTGAACAGGCTTGGGTCGCGGATTCCGAACTGGAAACTGAGTTCGTTATTGTCGGTCTGCATCATCAGGTCCTGCAGCCCGTCGCCGTCGAAGTCGGCAACCTTGATCGCCGGTATGTCGACCTGCCCGCTGGACACGCTGAAGCTGACGTTGGTCCGCGTGACAAAGTTCGCCTCATCCGCAAATGTGTCTTCGTCGGTCATGCGGTAGAAATGCAATTGCAGTGAAACATTGCCGGACAGCAGGGCCCTGATGACACGGCCAAAGCTCATGCGCACCTTGCGTACGAGCAGATCCTTGCGTCCGTCTCCATCAATGTCGATCGACACCAGGCCGTACTGCAGGCCAGAGGAGGCGAGCAGGGCGTCCTCGGCCTTGAAATAACTGATCCGCTCGCCATCCAGTCGACCCAGGTGCAGGCGGACGTCATTTTCCTTGTCGAATACGCCCTTGTTCAGCAGCGACTCCGTCAGGATGTCGGGCAGGCCATCGCCGTTCAGGTCCTCGATGCGCCAGATGCTTGTTTCTACGAGACCCTCCTGGTTAACGGCGCCGAATCCGGACTGCCGTGCCCGCATCTCGGCTTCGCTCTGCAGGCCCAGATCGAGCAGCACTGTCACGGGCTTGCCGTCGAATGTCGAGCCGGGTAATTGCTCGTAGATGCGCAGGTTGTCGCCTCGCCAGACGGCAAGATCCGGCAGGTCATCATCGGTCATGTTGCCTGTCACGAGCGGCCGGCTCTCGAAGCTGACCGTGCCATTCGATACCGTCATTGCGCTGCTTTCCTGCAGTACGACCTCGTCGCCCAGCGTGCCGTCCGCTCGCTGCAATCGAACCCGGTAGCCGGCCGTGTCGGGAACGACAATATCGTCTCTTTCATCCGCGTTGACGTCGCGAATGAAATCGACGGGTATGAATTGCCCCGACCGATATTGGCCATAGATCGACCGGATGCTGACGAACTCC